>JAADGR010000531.1 GCA_013152225.1 Calditrichota bacterium | reverse complement strand
CCGCCGCGCTGAAGCCGTGTAACAATAACGCCGAAATTGCGCGCTAAACCAAGTTCCCGGGGCGAACGATTTATGGCATGTTTGTTTGAAACGACAACCCGGGCGCTTGAGGAATTTAAACCGGTAATTTTTTCGTCCATGACCTCGGGCCCGATATATTCTTCCAGCTCGAGTAATTGTGAGAGGTACCCTTCGGCAAGGACATTATCGTTCAATTCAAGCTGACTGTCCGCCTGGGCGAACTCAATCTGATCACCATGCCGGATCAGGACGATGCCAATACCTGTTTTGTCACGCAGTTGTAATTCTTTTAACGGAATACGGACAATGCCGGGATTCCGAACTTTGAAGACCCTGATTTGAAATACCGTCTGCCCCTCATCTTCTTCCGGCTCATTAACGCTTTGCTTTTCTGCTTCTTTTTTGAGATCAATGTGCAGCCACCTGGGCAGCACCTGAATCATGAGGAGAAGCCCTATTAAGCCGAAAGGATAAGTGATACCATAACCGATAGACAATATAGGATCGTTAATTTTGTCATAAGCAGCAGCCAGTGTGGATGTGGACGTTAGCGCTCCTGCTAAAATTCCTGGCAAATAGAGAAGTGGCATTTTGAATAAATAAGCACAAGCAAATGCGACAATCGAGCCAACGATGACGACAAAGACAGCAACCAATCCGTACTTTATCCCGTTTTGTCGAAAAGTTTGGAAGAAACGGGGACCTGCGCCAAAGCCGATTGCGTAAATAAAGATAGCAAAACCAAAAGCTCGGTACATATCCGGCAAAGAATAATTCAGTTGACCGAAAGCAAGGGCTACAAAAAGCACACCGCCAGAGGAGCCCAACTCGATGCCGAAAAATTTAGTTTTACCGAAAAAACATCCTGCCGCCAAAATAGCGAAAAGAAGTAACAAAGGATTTGAAAATAATTGATGTAACAAAGAATTGGTCAAGCCCTTTTATTTACTGTTCCATTCTGCAAGTTTATCGCTGATAAAATTTATCACCTGCTGATGTTCTTCATTGCCTCGACCCTGTATTTGCATCGGTTTTCCAAAAGAAAAATGAATACTTTTGTGAGGATCAATTTTACCAAAATCTTTTACTAGTTTTCCCTGTCCCCAGGCGTCGGTTTTTACTGCCACAGGAACAATAGGAACACCGGCGCGTCTCGCCAATTTAATTCCAATGGTATTGAAATCTTCGGGGTTAAAATGAATTGTCCGGGTTCTTTGTGGAAAAATAATGATGGATGTTCCCTCGTGTAGTTTTTTTTGGCCTTCCTTTAAAACAATTGTCAGATCCTCGCGAGGGTTTTCCCGCCCGACAACAACGGGTTGCCTTGAAATCATAATATGCTTAAAGACAGGGAATTCAATCAGGCTTTTTTTTACCACAAAAGTGACATTTCTATAAGCAACGAGGATATTCGGCAGAATAAATGTTTCCAATGTACTCATGTGGTTGCCGATGTAGACGCAAGGTGTGTCGAGTTTTTCAATATTTCCTAAACCGGTAATTTCAAAGGAGGTACCAATTCTTTCCATTGCCCTTAAAATTCCTATGCTGGACATTGCCCAGGCTTTATTATCGTACAATCCTTTTTGGGCGAGTCGGCTGCCATGAAAGACAATGGCAATCATGTGATAATAAAAGAAAAGACTTGGAAACATTCTCCCGAATTTAGACACATCATCGAGTGTCGATCTGTATGCACCGTTTTGATATTCAAGATGGGTTCTCATTTCAGTGGGCATTGATGTTCCTGTGAAAATTATTATAGATTGAAGAAAAGTCAGTTAAACAAAGCTGGAATTTGATTATCTTTTTATTCAAAAGCAAGTGAGAAATTTGGATATGGAAAAGGATGGATGACAAATTCGTAAAAAGTCAAAAAGCATGTCATCGCGAGGAGTGACAGTTTACCCCGAATTGTCGGGGAAGCGATCTTTATAAAACAGCAGCTTATTTCTTAATTTGGCAAAATGATTGAAAATTGGCTTTGTCATAAATACTGGCAAAACAATTTCTGGCATTAATAGAAAGTTGATTTGTCCATATTTGGCCGACAATTTGGACAAGTCTTATGACCTAATTAGCAGAAATAAAAAAAGGGTTTGAGTAAACCCTTTGTTTGACTTTATGTGAGGGCGGCGGGAATCGAACCCACGACCGACGGCTTAAAAGGCCGCTGCTCTACCTAGCTGAGCTACGCCCTCAAAAAAGAGAGGCAAATATAAATATTTCAAAATTAACAAGCAATAGAAAAATTTCATTTGGCAAAGAGCGCTTTATCAATTTTTTGAACAGAACGTGCGAGACAACCCTGGCCAGGGGGCGCGAAGAATTTGGAAAATACTATACGAATATCCTTGAAGAAAAGAAAAAGCGGTTTGATGTTTTGGATGCCTATCTTTTCATTGCTCCTTCCGTTCTGCTTTTTCTTGTTTTTTTACTGATCCCCATCGCTATTTCAATTTATATTGCGTTTGCAAAGAATCGAAAACATCCAGATGGCCGGCGCGACCCTGGCGATTATTCCGGTTATCATCATCTTTTTTTTGTTGCAGAAGCAGATTGTCAAAAGCCTGTCAACTACCGGGTTGAAAGGATGATGCGGAAAGTCCACAATTATTAGTGTCGTCATTTTTGCAACATCAAAAGCTGGTTATGTTGTAATATTGCAACATTAACAAGAACACGGCAACCGTCAAGATTGTAACCAAGTCTTATATAATCATCGTATTATCGCGAACTCCCAGTCTTGGGCACATCATTTGCTAAACAAAAAGTATTCACCCGCCAATCGGGGGCAAGTTAAAAAGGGGGAGGCTAAGAGTAGAGGCCGCCAGGGGGGAGCGGTCTTTTTTTTTTAATCCAATGCAAAATCCTTCGATTATTCACAATCACCAGCGCTATCGTGCATGACGCCAGGTGGATTGAGCGTGGGTTTATTTAAATATTGACAATGTTGGCTTTTCAGACTATATTTAAAGAAAGCAAAAATTATTTACATTGTGGTAATACTTTGAGTCCCACAATCTTTAGATATCGAAACTACCGTTTTTTCTTTTTCTCCCGCGAGGAGAAGCGACTTCATGTTCATGTATATTGTGCAGATGGAGAAGCAAAATTTTGGATAATCCCGAATATTTCTTTAGCAAAAAATTATGGCTTGTCGAAAAAACAAATTACCGAATTGATCGGTATTGTTGAGGAAAGAAAAGATGAAATTAAAGACGCTTGGGAAAGACATTTCGGAAATTGAAGTATCAAATATTTCTATGCATGGATTCTGGATATATGTAAATTATAAAGAATATTTTTTGCCTTATGACCAGTACCCATGGTTTAGAGAAGCAAAAATAAACGAAATATTTGATGTACAGCTTTTACACCAGTCTCATCTCTATTGGCCACAATTAGATATTGATCTTGATATAAATTCACTGGAAAATCCGCAACAATATCCTCTGGTTTATAAATAGTATTAGCCTCTTTGGTAAAACTGTTCAGAATCGAATTCTAAATCCTTTACAATTCAAGTTTCCTCATACAATCTGGCATTATAATTGTTACATTCTGTCTTTTCTTTTTTGCAACTAAAAATAACGATTTTAAAGCGCAATACTGCCTATGTAATCGCTCTCCGTATCATTCGAGTCTCAAAATGAAACAATTTCAATATTAATCTGAAAGGTATCAAAACAGCATCATGAAACGACAACTTTATTTTCTCTCTTTGATTCTTTTTATTACTCTTTCCCATCTAAAAGTTTTCGCCCAACC
>JAADGR010000435.1 GCA_013152225.1 Calditrichota bacterium | reverse complement strand
ATTAATCCTTTCGGATGACGAGTCTTCATAGTTTCTCCGTGTTGCAGTTCAAATAATCCTGCAGCAGTTCTTAATTCTGCATATTGAAAAAGAAAGGTAATATAGTGAATTTTATTGTTTTTTTCTGTTTTTATTCTAAATCAGTATGCAGACCAGGACTAGGCTTAAAGACCTCAAAGGTTTTGGAAACCTTTGAGGTCTGTTGTCATTTCTGTGCCTGATGTGCGACGCACCTGCGAGGTGCGTCGCACATTTATTTAGAATTTACAAGCCCGTTTGCGAAAATATTTGCGATTTTTTATAAAAAACACTTGACAGAAGTCGTTTTTTTTTTACTTTACACTAAAATATTTGGAGCAAAAGTTGTTCTCTCCCGCCGGAATGTAAAGGATGAGAACCTTCGATGTTGTTGATAAAAAAAGCCTGAATAACTCCTGACTCCTTTTTAATAAAAGCGATGTTGGAAAGTGTTCGGGCTTTTTTCGTTTTAAAGTAAAAACGAATATACATTGATGTTCACTTTGGGCACTATCGCTGAGGCAAAATAAAAAATGGGGAATGACAATGCGGAATTGTTCTTTCATTTTCTTGCAAGTCACCTGTCTTGAGGCAAACAGCGCAGATATTCTGCGCTTTCTTCGAATTTTCTTACTTTTCCTAATCATTTTCAATTTGCAATGGCAAAAAAAGTGGGTTATTTTTAGCTATGAAGGTGGGGTGCCGCCATAGGATAAAAGAAATAAGGAAAGCATAGTATAGGCAAAACATCATTAAAAATGTATTATAAAGGATTGGAGAATAATTATGAAAAAATTAATTTTAATTTTTCTTCTTGCAGTCTTGGCAAGCGCTAACGCCAGTTCATTTACAGTTGCTCGTATCGGTATTTCACAGGCACACATTCGGAATCCGAAGCTTGATAAAGACTCTGAAAATACTTTGACCTTTGGAATCGGCAGAAGATATTATACCTCGGAATCATCCCATTCTTACAGGGGATTTGATGTTATATATAGTCAAACGGAATTGACGACTAAAAAAATGTCATACCCATCGAGTGATCTTCCAAGCGAAACTAATGTAGAAATAGCACACTTTATTATTAAAAACGCAAATATTGAGATTCCACTGCTAGTGGGGTATACACACGATGTTTTTAAGAAAAGCTCTATTAATTTAGAAAGCGGAGTTCTTCTTTCTTTTGCTTATAAAATAGGCTTCAACTCAAAAATGGACGATTATATTTACTTAACCGACGAAGAAAGAGCCAAGTACAAATTTGATTTAACGCGCGAATACATTGAACCAAATCCTCTATCATTAAATTTACCAATCAGTATCAATTTTAGATACCAATTTTTAGGCCTAGAGTTCCGTTATCGTAGAGCTTTAAATAAAATAGGAGATAATTTTATTTTGCCGAATCAATATATTGATTCTTTTTATGTTAACATGACATCCTTTTTTTAAAATAGCCATGGCATTAGCCCTATTGCACAACGTAGATAGTAACAGAATAGCAAAAAATTTCCTCCGTCCCAAATTGTATTTGGGACGGAATGAGCGTTGGGAAGCTTTGCTTCGGATGAGGCTGTTGTTTCTTCCCTGATCAGGGCGTGGAAGCAGAGCTTCTTATCGCTACTTCGCCCCAAGTGCAACTTGGGACGAAGGGAAGCTCAGGTCAAAAGCGGCAAGATGATTTTGATGCGGTGAGCCGGGCAAGACCTCAAAGGTTTTGAAAACCTTTGAGGTCTGTTGTCATTTTTGTGCCCAATGTGCGTCGCACCTCGGAGGTGCGACGCACATCGATAATATTAAATCTCCTGAATATCCTCTGCGCCGTGCGTCAGCGTCTTTAATTTTTTGAAAAAAACGAGCAGCAACAGGCCGAATGCCAGGCAAAAGATGAAAATACCGGTAAATACCTGCAATGCTCCTGCATGCGTCGCCAACTCGCCCACCAGACCCGCCACTTTATTGCCGAGACCGGTAGCGGCAAAATAGATGCCCATCATAATCGAGGCATATTTTACCGGGGCCAGCTTGGTAATAAACGACAGCGCCACCGGCGACAGGGAGAGCTCGCCGATCACCTGCAAGAGATAGGATAGAATCAACCAGATCAACATCGCCTTAACGCCCGTAGCTGCCTGCAGCGCCGCACCGGACATCATTAAAAATCCTGTGCCCATTACTATAATGCCGACGGCCATTTTGAAAAGAGAAGAGGCTTCTTTACCCTTTCGTTGGCGTCCGGCCCAATATCCGGCAACGACGGTTCCGAAGATGATGACAAAAATAGCCGGCACCGCCTGGAAAAGACTTGTCGGAATTTCCCAGCCGAAAACAATGCGATTGATCTTTTCCTTGGTATAAAGATTCATCAGACCGCCGGCCTGTTCATAAGCAGCCCAAAAAATAATCACAATTAAAAACGAAACGAGCAGCACGAAAATACGGTCTTTTTCTATTTTTGTCAACGGTACATGTTTATTGGTGCCGTGTATTTTTTTTGCAGGCTTGTAGTTGCCGACGGTTTTTAAATATTTCTGTCCCCAGGCGTATACAATCAGTCCCAGCAGCATCCCGATTCCGGCCAAACCAAAACCGTAATGCCATCCATGAACTTCGCCGATATAGCCGACCAGCAACGGCGCCGAAGCCGCGCCAACATTGATGCCGATATAAAAAATAGTAAACCCCGAGTCCCGCCTGGGATCGCCGATTTCATACAAACCGCCGACCATGGTCGAGATATTCGGCTTGAGACAGCCAACGCCGGAAATGATCAGCGCTAATCCTGTATAGAACGCGACAGTGCTGTCCATGACCAACGTCAATTGTCCGATGGCGATGAGCACACCGCCAATAAATACGGTTTTCTTTTGCCCAAGCAAGCGGTCGGCGATGATGCCGCCGGGGATGGCCATGACGTACACCAGCATGGTGTACCAACCGTACAGCGCCAGCGCCCGAGTATCGGTCCACCCCATCCCGGGATTTGCGCCCAGCGTTTCCTTGGTAAGATAAAGAACAAGTATGGCGCGCATCCCGTAAAAGCTGAAACGCTCCCACATTTCCGTAAAGAATAAAACGATTAATCCTTTCGGATGACGAGTCTTCATAGTTTCTCCGTGTTTCAGCTCAAGTGGATTGAAAGAGATTCCGGATTCTACATATTTAAAAAGAAAGATAATATAATAAATTATATTGTCTTTCTCTGTTTTTTATTCTGATTCAGAACACATTTTAGAGCAAAATACACAGTCCCCTGGACCTAATGTGTGTCGCACGTTGACAAGTCGTAATTTAATAGATAATTCTTGATTGTTATCATTTATATCTCTATAATATTATGAATAAGAATCAAAATGAAGGGAAACCATGATAAACCTTGAAAGACTGACTTTGAAATGTTTGCTGCGGCGTAGTGTGGAAAAATTTCCTCACCGCCCTGCATTATCCCGGGTTGACGGCCCCCCCATGACCTATGAAGAATTTGATCAAAAAGTTCAGGCCCTTTCCCAATTTATGCACAAACAGGGAATTGTTGCCGGAGACAGGGTAGCAATATTAAGCGAGAATAAGCCCAATTGGGGCGTTGCTTATTTTGCCATCACGACAATGGGCGCGGTGGCAGTACCTATTTTACCGGATTTTCATGCTAATGAAGTGCACCACATCATTCGGCACGCGGACTGCAAAGGGCTTTTCGTCTCAGAGCGTTTGTACGATAAAGTTGACGAAGGTGAATTCGATGTACTGCAAACGATCATTTTTATAGATGATTTTTCTCTTATTCC
>JAADGR010000237.1 GCA_013152225.1 Calditrichota bacterium | reverse complement strand
GTTGCCTTTGATGTAACGGATTTTCAATCCGTGGTCGGGTATGGCGCTATGGCCGGAGTTCAGAATCGAGAGGTTGCGTAACGAAGGCAAAACCGTTGTGCTGGTCGGAACCTCCGGGGAGATTACGGGTCTCCTTGCCGTTCGGGATGAGATACGACCGGACGCCATATCGGAATTGTTGGCCGTGGCCAATGGGTTACGGATGGCCCGGTAGATTTTCGATTTCAATGACAGCGAAATGAACAGAAGGCACATTACAGGGCCAGCCTTTAAACAATTTTTTACCCAAAAGAAGTTTTTTCCGCAGACCCTCTTTTGCTGAATTCAATGGCCCATTCCCAGAACGGCACAATATGGATGACGCCGGTTTCTGTCCTTTCCTTGCCCCTTTCACTCCTGGTGATAATGAAAGCATGTGAAAAAGACAATTCGCCCATAGCGGATGAAAGCGCAGAAATTTCCCGCTGCCTGGTTTCCGGCGATGCCAAATTTTCGCACACCTGGATTAATTCCCCGACTTTTCCCTGAGATGTGGTAACAAAATCAATTTCCTGGCCATTGATTTTATGATAGAATATTTGCTCTTTGTGGTATTCGTTTCGCAGGTGATTGTAAACCATGGTTTCAAGCAACCTGCCGGTATTATAGGAAGTGGATGCATTCATCGCCGTCACCAGACCATGGTCCACCGGATAGATTTTTCGATAATTCACTTGCATTTTTCGGGGAGACTCGCTGAATATGGGCACCAGCGAAAACGACAAAGAATCTTCAATAAATGAGAGGTAGTTGTGAATGCTGTTCTTGGAGAAACGGTACCCCTGTGATTTTGAATCATTGACAAATTTGTTGACGCTGAATGGATTGGCACAGTTTGCCAGCAGAAACTTTAAAAGATATTTTACTAACGCATGGTTTCTTATTTGAAATCGCTCGATCAAGTCTAGGTAGAGCAGCATATTGAAATAATCCTGCAAAATCTGGATTCGCACAGGCTGGGTAACATCCAACACTTCAGGATAGCCACCCCGGAAGAGGTAGTCTTCAAAAGCATGAACAATATGAGAACGATTTTTTGAAGAATAAAAATCAACCGGCAATTTTCGATGCTGAAGGAACTCTTTGAAACGAAACGGAAAGATTTCAAATGAGAACGTTCGGCCCCGTAAAGCTGTGGCAATTTCCCGGCTCATTAGTTTCGATGATGAACCGGTAACATTGATCCGCACATTTTCCGTATCGTGAATTCTCCGAACGAATTTTTCCCAACCGGGAATGTTTTGAATTTCATCAAAAAAAAGATAGACTGTCTCATCTTTCAACTGTGGATACATTTCGTAATATGCGGCCAGGACTAACGCAAGATGCGCTGTTTCAAAAGGCAGCAACCGTTCATCCTCAAAGTTGAAATAGAGTATGTTTTCTTTGCGAACGCCGCTTGCCAGTAATTCGTGAATCAACTGAAAGAACGTATAGGTTTTTCCTGAGCGTCGGGTCCCGATCAATGTGCGGATTTTATTCTCAGGACAGGCCAAATTGTATAGCCTCGGAGTAAAGACCGGCAACTCACGCTGATGAAAATCGGCGATAACTTCTTTGATGATTAAGGCGTTCATGATTATTTGTCCTTTCTTAGTGGTACAAATATAATGATATTGATACTATTATGCAAGGACAATTAAGAAGATAGTGTATTTGGAAGGACCGTGATATTTCAGCGACAACCTTGAGAAAAGTTCAGTGAAGATTTCAGAGTTATCATCCTATACAATCCCTTTTTCTCTCAGCGCATCGTGCAGCAAATTGTTTCCATCACAACGATAGCAGTGATTTTCCGTTCCCAACGGCACGCCGCTTTCAAATGCGATCTCCGCAGCTTCCCGGATAACATCGGTATACCAATCGGGCGAAGGTGCCCGATGACCTTCAAGCCGAGAGCCGGGATTAGGCGACCACACAAAAGGCACGACATTCGCTCCTTCTCCGTAAAGTACTTTAATGCCTTCCAGAAAACTATCCCGTGGTTCAAGTCCCATAACAAACACGCCATAAACATTGCCGGCACCAAAAGTTTTTACAGCGGTTTTAATGGAATTCAAAAAATCATCGTGCGAAGTGGTCTCGGCTTTTCCTGGACAAATGGCGCTGTACAGCCGTTCATCCCAGATCTCCATGCTAAAACCAATTGCCTGAATGCCTGTTTCATAATAACGCGAAATTTCGTCCCCTTTGGCAGGGGAAGGAAGAATGGTTCCGGGGATTCGGTCAAATCCGGTATGCTCTTTGATGGAAGCCATAATATGCGAGACGATTTGAACTTCTTTTTCGCCCCTGAAACATCCTCCCGTAAGCAGAATATGGTTGACCGTTCCCTCCGCCCATGCTGCTGCCGTCACTTCACCAATATCGTTAAAATCTTTTTTTCTCAACACGGAATTGTAAGTTTTTGAAGTGGAAACAAGATTGCAAAACAGGCACTCTTTTTTATGACTGAAATAACTGCAATAATTGTTGTAACAAAAGAACAAACAGTCCGCACCGCCAATCTGGCCGATTTTAACCATTTCGTTGCCGCTGGAAGTGGATGCAGTATAGAACCCCGGACGTTCAATCCATTTTACCTCACAAATCTCTTCCTCGCCTTTGAATAAGCAAATTTGATCATTTATCTTTTTTACCAAGTAAGGTGAACCCGAATTAAAACGAAATTGAACAACAGTACCATCGGGCAAACAAAAATCGTCTGGAAGCGATACACCGAGATGATTCTCAAAATCCCAACCAAAAAGGCCATGATTTTGCTCTTTGTATTTGCTGCCAATTCCCTGCCTGGCCTCCTGTTCGTAATTGATCCCTTCTACCAAAAGAGTTGCCTTTAACCTGATAGAATCAATTTCCTTCATTTTGTTAACCGTCTCCTTTTATTTTATCCAGAGGCAATTTAAAGCTTTGCTTTTCTTCTTTCAGAACAACAAGGGTTTCTACTTTTTCGACTCCGGGAATCTCCACCAACTCATCAATGATATAGTCGCGGTATGTTGAAATATCCGGGGCAACAATTTTTAATAAGAAATCAAAGCTTCCTGTAATGTGGTAACACTCTAAAACCTGATCCATTTTCTTTATTTTTTCTACAAACCTCTCGGCCATTTCCCGATTATGAGGGGAGAGGGTCACAAAAGTGAGTGTTAGTACCGACAGCCCGACCTTGAGTCTGTCTATCGCCACAACGAATTGTTTGATAACTCCCAATTCGCGCAACTTGTTTGTTCTGCTGAGGCATGCGGAGGGTGAAAGCCCCACTTTTGCGGCTAATTCTGAATTGGGGATTCGGGCATTACTTTGTAATTCTTCAAGTATCGCAATGTCGATTTCATCGAGCAGATTGTATATCATTTTGTTAAACCCTTTCCTGTTGGAATATCATGCTGATATAGCGTTAATATACAAAATATTATTCTGGTAATCAATATATTTATCGCATATTATTCCAATTGCTCAATCTGATGAGGAGGAAATATCATTTTTCCTGCTCTCAAAGTTCTTGGGGATTGAGATTATCTATTTTGATGAGAGAAACTATTGACTTGCATTTCAGCGGGAAACATTTCAGGGCTTTTTTTCTGAAGGGATTGAGTGCGCTTTGTGGATTTTTGTTAAAACAACCGGCTTCTTATTTTATATTATGATTATGCAAATGTTTCAGCTATAATGAAATCTAAGCAAAATTGGAGTGCAATCCCTTTATGGATTGCACTGGGCGGCGCATAAAGGCGCCGCACTCCAACTGATTTTTGAAAGTATTTTGGGCAA
>JAADGR010000478.1 GCA_013152225.1 Calditrichota bacterium | reverse complement strand
GGTAAAAGCGCCTTTTTTGTGACCGAACAGTTCGCTCTCGATCAAATTTTCCGGAATGGCACCGCAATTGACCGGTACAAACGCCTTTTCCTTCCGATGACCGTTAAAATGAATCGCCCTGGCGATCAACTCTTTGCCGCTGCCGGTCGGCCCGGTAATCAAAACCGTGGCATCATTGTTCAGCACCTTGCCCATCATCTGAAAGACCCTGTCCATGGCTTTGCTTTTGCCGATGATCTCTTTGAACGCGAAAATCCGGTGGAATTCCTCTTTGAGGAGCGCATTTTCTTCCTGAAGCTGCGACATCAGCCTGGCGTTTTGTAGCGCAATAGCCGCCTGGTTGGCGAATGCCTGAAGAAAGGCCAGGCTCTGTCGTGTAAACCGTGCTCTTTCATTCTGGCTGTCGATGTAAATAACACCCAAGAGTTCTTCTTTATACACTAGTGGAGCACAGGCAATAGAACGTATGCGGTTCATCATAATGCTACGGGTCGGGTCAAAGTTTTCATCCGAGAGCGTGTCGAAGCTGAGAATCGGCTGCCGCGTCTGCCTTACTTTGGCAATGGTCGATAGTGAAATTTCTTTCGAATCTGCAATTTTGTCGCTATCAATATTTCGGACGGCTCCGGGAAGAAACGAATCAGGATTACCGGCGTCATTTAACAGAATGAAACCTCTTTCCGCCGAAAGCTGTTCCAAACCGATACTGAGGATGCTTTCCAGCAACTCGTCAGGATTTTGAATCGAGTTGATGTTATGGCTGATCTCGACCAGCGCCTGCAAATATTTTTCGGGAATAGATTCCATTAATTATCATCCGATGTCGAGAGCAAGGGACTGAAACCCTTTGCTCCATTGTGTGTAAATTGGGTCTGTTCAAGGTACAATAAACGATGCTTCCTTTGAGCGAATTAAATCATCAAAGCGGTCGCGTACGCCCACTGTCCAGAAATAGGTTCCGCTGGTCAGCGAGTCCGGGAATGCAAACTGCGTTAGTTCCGGCGCCAGGGAGCGCCGGTGAAATATGCGCACCGGAATTCCTGCGCTGATGTGAAAAACAGATATCTCGAAAGTAAATGAAAATGCGGTAAAATAGGATTGCCAGTAAAACGTCGGACGGGATACGGTTGTTTCAAGCGCTGTGGGGGAAACAGGCAGCGGCGAATCATTCAAAACTCGGACCAGTTGATGCGGGCCATTCAGGATGTGCGAGCCGGAACTGTCCCGCAAATGAATGTAGATTTTCTCTCCGACGAGGGAAACAATGTTTTGCTCCGGCAGTGCAAGCTGGTCGATGCGGAGAGAAAACGAGTCGGGCCTTGCCGTCGCTGTGAAATTGTATTTAGAACTGTCGGCGCCAATGGTCAGATAGATTTCAGATAGATCACTCATCCCGTCGGGATCATCGGCAATCATTTCGGCATTCAGAAAAGCGACCGGATCGGGCCACCATTGATCGATATATTCGCTATACAATTTCACCGAAGCGACGATTGGCTTGCCGTTAAGATAAATCCGAAAAATATCATCCCCCAGGGAATCGGCATTTACAGAAATGCGCAGCGAATCATAACCATCTTTACTACAGGTGATCGAGTGCATTCCCGATTGGGTAAGAGAAAAAGTAAAAAGACCGTTTGCATCCGAGTAGGTATATTCCTGTCCGGGTTTGATAATAACAAGGCAATCCGGCAGAGGAAAATGCGGCGCATTTTTTTGCAGAACCTGTCCCCGAATTGTTTTTCGCAATGATTCAAAATTGACAGCCGGATCCAACGGGTTGTCGTGCGGCGCATCCGGCGTACAAGCAATATTTATAACGATTCCAATAACGACGAGTATTTTAAAAAAACTATTTATCATTCAATTTTTATTCAAGAAAAATGGATGATTGTCTTCTAAAATCTTTCCCTTAATTTAAGAGACCTGCGCCAAGGAATCAACTAAAATTTACCCTAAAAACAAAAAGACCCCCAACACCCGGAGCCTCAAAAAACGAGGCATCCGGGGTTTCTCGACAGTCTCTAAAGGTCTGACGCACCTTTGAGGCTTGTTGTTATTTATCACTTCGATCGGCAGCACTGCGGTAGGGCGTCGTGTGCCTTTTTATTCCGTTTGACGTTATTTGCGTCATAACCGGAAGCAGCAATGGCCTTCTCGATGGCGACGAGTTTCACCTTTTTCGGATCAAAATTGACATGAGCCACTTTTTTGTCCAGGTCGATTTTGATCGATTCCACACCGTCCACTTTTTTCACGGCAGCAGTTATTGTTTTAACACAGTTGTCGCACTGCACTGTCGGCACACTAATCATAGCATGGCCCGGATGCGACATGTCCATTTTCTGCTGATCTTTTTTGTCTCCGGCAAAAGCGGCAACGCTTAACAAGAGGGCAAGAGCAATCAGTTTTTTCATCGTGTTTCTCCTTTGTTTAGTTAGATTTAAACCTCGAAGGCTTTCAAGGCCTTCGAGATTCCGATTTGGTTTTTATAATCCTTCTTCTCCTATGGCACCGGTCCTAATTTTCACTGCCATCTCGACCGGTGTAATGTAAACAATACCGTCGCCCGGCTGGCCGGTAAACGCCGAGTTTCGGAGAATTTCTATTATAGTGTGAATGTTGTCTTCTGTGCAGACAATTTCCAGTTTGGCGACACGAGACTATCGTTGCATGAGTTCTATCGAATACTTGGCTTCATTAGGATCAACATTCGAGCCAACAGCCATAACGTCGATGACCGTTACGTCACAAACTCCGGCTTTTTCGAGCGCGTGGACAACCTCTTCGACTTTGACGGTGCGGATGTATGCTTTTACGGCTTTCATAATAACCTCTTTTTTTTATGGCGGAATAAATATTTTTTTCTTATATTTAACTATTCTAAAAAAATTATAAATTGACAAGATGAAAAAATGTTAAGCAATTCTATAAAAAATAAAATCATTGCTCTTTTGCAGCCACACAAGCCGCAAAAGATTATTTTATTCGGTTCGCATGCCAGGGGCGATGCGAACGCAGACAGTGACATTGATTTGATGGTTGTTCTTGATACAAACAAGTACCCAAAGAATTTTCATGAAAAGATGGAAATGTACTTGCCGGTATCATCATCTTTGTCGCCTTTAAAGGAAAATATTCCGATCGATCTCATTGTCTATACCCGCCCGATGTATGATAAATTTCTTAAACTAAATAGCATGTTTTCCAGAGAAATTCTAAAGTCAGGAGTCACCTTGTATGAGATCAATCACTCAAGAATGGATTGACAGAGCGTTCGAAGATCTGCAAACCATTCATGAAATAATCGGCAATGACTTACTGACGAATATAGTCGCTTTCCATGCACAACAAGCTGTCGAAAAATCTTTAAAAGCCATCATGGAAGAATATGAAATGAGCTTCATAAAAACGCATAGTCTTGAAACCCTGTACAAAAACGTTCAGTCAAAAGCACACTTGACTTTTGATATAGATGTTTTACAGCGAATGGATCAACTATATATTTCTTCCCGCTATCCCGGCGATACAGGCCTTTTGCCCGACGGAAAGCCAGACAAAACAGAAGCCGAAACTTTTGCAGCCTTTGCCCAGGATATTTACAACCAGGTTTCAACATTTTTATCAAATTCTTAAAAAACGATATTTCACTCGTCTTTCGCCAATCCTCTTCCTTTCCACAGATAATAAATCGCCGGTATCACAATCAATGTCAGAAATGTGGATGTGATTAACCCGCCGACCATTGGCGCGGCGATGCGTTTCATCACCTGTGATCCGGTGCCGGTGCCCCACATGATGGGCAGAAGACCGGCTATGGT
>JAADGR010000298.1 GCA_013152225.1 Calditrichota bacterium | reverse complement strand
GGCTGATGTAAACTTTAGCATGAATATTCCGGCTGGGATGCGCTTTAATTTCTATCTTGCCGGATTTAATAAATTCAACAAATTTTAAAATACCGCCTTCAATTTCTTTTGAATCTTCCGAATTTTCAATTTCAGATACCAAAGTGTCGCCGAAATATTCTTTCACTTTGGCATGAGATTCGAAATCTGAATTATTGGCAGTTTCAATGATTTGGAATGTTTTTTTATCAAGACTAAGGCCAACAAGTATCCTTATTTTTTCAATATTTTCAAAGGATTTATAAAGACGGAAAAAACCGCTTGAACGGAAATAACCGACTAATATGTCAAAATAGCGAACATCCTTTAATATCGCTACAAAGCGGTCTAATAATGTTGAATCAGGTTCGTTTGTGAAAAAAGTAAGATCAGTATTTGCGTTTTGTTCAGGCATCAAATAACTTTCAATAGTTTTTTCCATTTACATATTTTTAAACAAATAATTTAATGAAATTGTAGAATAGATGAAATTCAAATATAACTGAATTAAGAAATACTTTTAAGTGCTATTATATAGCAACCCAACATATGAGTTTATAAGTTGCTATTCTCTCTAAAATATTTCCTACATTTAGGAAAACTTTCCTAAATATTAGAAAAATTTTAGGTCAGATCAAGAGACTTGTTTTTCCTAATATTAGAAAACTTGCTGTTTTAATCTACAATAAGACTATCCTAAAACATTATAACAAAAAATGTCGAACATGTCAAGCAGAAAATAACTAATTCCAAAAGAAAAATACAATTCAAAATATTCTTGCAGTTTTTTGCGTTGTAAATTACATTAAAAGTTGCTCAAACTGAGAATCTCAAACAGTTATCAGAAATAAAAATTCACCACGAAAGCCAATTTTCTCGGTTGCATTTTATGCTGAGATTTATTATATTCATTGCCGCAAAACTATTTCAACAGCTTGAGAATACTTAAATATCCGGGAGCATAACTTGTCCATAGACATCAAATTAACCAACTACGCTAAGGCCGCCGGCTGAGCGGCTAAAGTGTGTCAAGAAGACCTGGCGCAGGTGCTGCGTCATTTGCCTAAAATTGAAAATCCTAACGTAATTTTCGGCTTTGATACGGTCGGGGATGCCGGAGTGTATCGGTTGAACGGGGATACTGCGCTTGTCCAGACCGTGGATGTGCTCACGCCGATTGCGGACGATCCGTTTGTTTTCGGGAAAATTGCTGCTGCCAATTCATTGAGCGATATTTACGCCATGGGCGCGACTCCGATTACAGCGCTGAACATCGTGGGCTTTCCGACAAAGTTGGACATGAAATATCTGGAACAGATCATCCGCGGCGGCATGGAAATCGCAGAACAAGCAAATGTCGCTCTTCTTGGCGGTCATACGATAAAGGATGAAGACCTAAAATACGGCATGTCAGTCACCGGCATTGTTCATCCGGAAAAAATGATCACCAACGACAAAGCGCGTCCCGGCGATGTTCTGATCCTGACGAAACCCATCGGGACCGGGGTGATTTCTACGGCACTGAAAGCCGGCAAAGCTTCTGCCGAGGCGATTGAGCAGATCAATCAGAGCATGATTTCACTGAATCGGGCTGCTTCGGAATGCATGGTGGAAATTGGCGCTCATGCGTGCACGGACATCACAGGCTTCGGTTTACTGGGACATGCGGCGCAGATGGCGCAGGCGAGCAATGTCAGTTTGAAAATAAAGGCGACTGATGTCCCGCTATTCCCGGAAGCGATGAATTGTATCGTCGCGGGATTGGTTCCTGCCGGAACAAAGAAGAATGCGCAATTTATCCGTCCGCAAATCGAAATCGATCCGGCAGTCGGTGAGAATTTGTCTCTGCTTCTCTGCGATGCCCAGACTTCCGGCGGCTTGCTCATTTCGGTTGATTCCAAAGATGCGGAAAGTTTGCTGAAAAATTTACATGAGCGAGGCGTGACAGAGGCGCGGATCATTGGCGAGGTCATTTCGCAGCAGGAAAAGGTGATTTATGTCGTCGATCAATGAATGAAGATTTGTAAATAAGTTACCCGCTGCAATAAGCGGATTCAAGATTGTTTTCAATTTCTTTTGTCAAATTTTTGCCTGCTCTGTTGAAGCATTTATCGCTGGATCAATGCATTAATTTAGCGCAGAAGATGAACTTGTAGAAATCACTCTGAAAAATATCCGCCTGCGTAAAATGGAATTGGATGTGCAGGAACTGACGGCGTTGAGGAGGAAAGAGAAGTATGGAGATATGAAAGTCACATAATTCAAAATAAAATTAAGTTTGAAGTATTTGCCTGTCAACAATCCCAACCAAAAAGCGCGTCTGCAAAAAAGGCTTGCTATGGAGTAAGTATATTTTACGCCCAGCTCATGGAAATTGGAATTCCGTAGAAATCATGGTTTTTACGCATTTGAATCTTTTCCCCCGTTAGGGGATCTTTTCGGTCGCTTATCTAATTTTCGTTTTGCCTTTTGTTCCTGCTTCCTTTTCTTCTGATTCTGACTTTTGCTCTTATCTTTCTTGCCGCCTTTGTCACCCATGGTGAACGTCCTCCTTAATTATTAATGCGCTTTTTGCCGAAAGGGATGCCAAATTGTACTTTCTTGTTTTTTTTATATCTTTATTATCCTCTTGGCTATCTATATGTACACGCTAAAATACAAAACAATGTTTCATAATGGATTTTATTAAATTATTTTCGGAATGAAACTTATAATTGTTGAGCATAATAGAAGTACTGACTTGGAAGTCAATACATTAAATAGAAAAGATTTAGAAATATGAACTGTTCCATAATTTGAAGCAGCAGAAACCTTGATATTTCCGCGGTGCTTATTGCGGAAAAAAATTGTGGAAGTCATGCAGAAAAATATCTGACAAAGCAAAATAAGCAGGCTAAAACAAAAGATGCTGGGGAAAAGAGAAAGGTATGAGAGATGAGTGTACGTAATTTTTATAATGCAAACATGTTAATTAGCTTTCTGTCTAAATTTTTGTTTCGATGTCACCTTATATCTTGTATTTGCTGAATATTTTCGTTATGTGTTTTAGTCGAGCGGGATACTTTGAAGCTTCTCGATCATGTAGCGGTAGTGCGAGAAAGGGCACTCCATGGGCGCCATGTCGTCCAGGGCAGGGATGAATCCACCGTCGGCGATTAGCGGCATAAGACTTTCAATTTCGCGGTCGATCGCATCCGGGCCGGCAATGAGCGCTTCTTTAGCGATGTTACCCCCTAAAAGAAGGCTCCGACCGTGTCGTTGGCGCAATTCCATGGCGTCCATGCCAGCCATTCGCTCCAGCGGCCACGTACAGTTAAAACCGTGCTCCAGCATACTTGGAAGTAATTCCTGAAATTGTCCGGCGCTCCACTGGCAGATTACAGAAACTCCTGCATCCTGAAGCATTTGAATGATTGGATCTTGCCAGGGATACCAGAACTCCTCATAAATTTCAGGAGATATCAGTGGGCCATTCTTTCCAGCCAGGTCCTCGCCGAAAACTGCAAAGTCAATGTTTATTGCATTTAGGATGCGAGGCAGTGCTTCGAGGAGAAGGCGACTGGCGTGCGAGAACATATCGTGTATCAGGTCGGGTTCGTCATAGAACGCCGTCAGAAAACGTTCCATGCCCATAGTATAGAAACCAAGGCGAAAAAAGAAAGGGAAGAAACAGAGCCCGACCGGATTGTCCGACGCGTTGAGTTTACGGACGTTCTCCGGGGTAAGAACCTGCGCCAGCCGTTCTGGCGAAAAAGGATCTAGTCGTTCTTTGTAACGTTGCCAATCGGCGCGTGTTTTAATGGGATAA
>JAADGR010000241.1:3863-7929 GCA_013152225.1 Calditrichota bacterium | reverse complement strand
CGGCCGTGGCCTTTTGCAGGTATCCCAGTTGGTCAATTCCTTCCAGGAGACATTTTTTGTTAAAACTGTCGATGGGGAATTTGACCTGTTCTCCACTGGGAAGTGTGAGAGTTTGTTCTTTTACATCGATGGTGAGAGGATCTTTCGAGTGTGCATCTGCCAGTGCAAAAAGTTTTTCCAGAGTTTGCACATTCACGATGACCGGCAGCAAGCCGTTTTTAAGGGCATTATTATTTTGAAAAATATCGGCAAAGCTGGTGCTGATAACGGCTTTGAAGCCGAATCCGGTCAACGCCCAGGGTGCATGTTCGCGACTGGAACCACAGCCGAAATTGTCACCGGCAACAAGAATTTTTGTTCCCTGTGCAATGGGCTGGTTGAGAATAAAGTCGGGACGTTTCGAGCCGTCTTCATTGTAGCGCCAATCGCAAAAAAGATTGTCGCCCAGGCCTGCTTTATCCGTAACTTTGAGAAATCGTGCCGGAATAATCTGGTCGGTGTCAATATCATTTGCTTTAATAGCAACAAATTTACTGGTCAGTGTCGTAAATGCTTCCATATTTCCCTCTCATATAAAGGTTCGTACATCTGCTATTTTCCCTTCAATTGCCGAGGCTGCAGCAGTCAGGGGACTGGCGAGAATTGTGCGCCCGCCTTTGCCCTGTCGGCCTTCAAAATTGCGGTTACTGGTGCTCACCGAATATTGTCCGGGCTCAAGCTGGTCGCCATTCATGGCAATACACATGCTGCATCCGGCTTCGCGCCACTCCGCACCGGCTTGTCTGAAAATATCTGCTAACCCTTCCGCCTCTGCCTGGCGCTTGATGTGCTGGGAGCCGGGAACGACGAGAACGCGAGTTTTTTCGGCAACTTTTCGTCCTTTCAAAATTTGTGCTGCGGCGCGCAAGTCTGTTATGCGGGAGTTTGTGCAGCTGCCAATGAACACCACATCGATGGGATGTCCCAGCAATGGCTGTCCTGCCCGGAGATTCATATAATCCAGTGCCTTGATGAGTGCATTTTTCTGGTTGGCATCGCTGATGGATTCAGGATTCGGAATCACCCCGTCCACAGGAATTCCCATGCCGGGATTGGTACCGAATGTGATCATTGGCTTTATTTCGGAAGCGTTTAAAGTAACCTGAGCATCATATTCAGCCCCGTCATCGGTTGGAAGACTGCGCCAGTATTTCAGGGCATCGTCCCACGCCTGTCCTGACGGTGCAAATTGTCGTCCGGCAACATATTCAAATGTCGTATCATCCGGCGCAATCATTCCGGCACGAGCGCCGCCTTCAATGCTCATGTTGCAAATCGTCATGCGCGCTTCCATATCCAATGCGCGAATTGCACTGCCCGTGTATTCAAGGACATGGCCGGTTCCGCCGCCGACACCAATTTTTGCAATCAGCGCCAGGATAATATCTTTCGCTGCGACGCCGGGATGCAATTGCCCGTCGATACGAACTTGCATTGTCTTGGATTTATTTTGCAGCAGCGTTTGTGTGGCAAGCACGTGTTCCACTTCACTTGTACCGATTCCGAAGGCGAGGGCGCCAAAAGCGCCATGGGTTGCGGTATGGCTGTCTCCACAAACAATCGTCATGCCCGGCTGCGTTAATCCCAGTTCGGGACCGATGACGTGAACGATGCCGCGAGTGGCGTCGTGCATACCGTGCAGGGGAACGCCAAACTCCCGGCAATTTTCTTCCATTTTTGCAATTTGTGCAGCAGCCAATTGATCTTTTATCGGCAGAGACGGGTCTGTTGTCGGAATGGAATGATCCATGGTCGCCATCGTTTGCGATGGCCGGCGCACCTTTAAGCCTTTTTCCCGCAGTCCCTGAAAGGCCTGGGGCGAAGTCACTTCGTGCACCAAATGCAGATCGATATAGAGAACCGACGGAGCATTCGGTTCACTGGCGACAACGTGGTCATCCCAAATTTTTTCAAATAATGTTTTCGGATGGGTGGTCATACTTGTTCTCCGATTTTGGGGTTGATAAATGATATTCTTATTTTCTGTTTATTCGATAATTTGAAATATTATCAAACCTGCATAATCGCGCCGGTGTTTGCCGAAGTGACATGGCTGATGTAACGGGCGAGCCAGCCGCGTTTAATTTTGGGTTCAAACTCGGGCAACGCATCCAGCCTGGCCTGAATTTCTTCGTCGCTCAGGTCAACATCCAAAGTTCGTTTATTAATATCAATCTTAATGATATCATCTTCCCTCAGAGCAGCAATGGGGCCTCGCACAGCCGCCTCAGGACTCACATGTCCAATGCAGGCACCGCGCGTTCCGCCGGAAAAACGTCCGTCGGTGATGAGAGCAACGGAATCGCCCAGGCCGCGCCCCATGACCGCTGATGTCGGGGAGAGCATTTCCGGCATACCGGGCCCGCCTTTGGGGCCTTCATAACGGATGACAATGACGTCGCCCGGATTAATTTTTCCGCCGTGAATTGCTTCTATGGATTCCTGTTCGCTGTTAAAAATTCGCGCCGGCCCGGAATGCTCCCACATGTTCGGATTGACCGCACCGGTTTTAACTACGCTTCCTTCCGGTGCAAGGTTGCCGTAGAGAATGGCCAGTCCGCCTTTTTGGGCATAAGCATTATCCAGCGTATGGATAACTTTTGTATCGAGAATTTTTGCATCTTTTATATTTTCGCCGATTGTTTTACCTGTAACAGTCGGTCTGTCCGGATCGAGCAGGCCGGGAATCTTGGATAATTCAGCTAAAATGGCTGAAATTCCTCCGGCACGATCGACATCTTCCAAATGGACAAAAGGAGAGGCCGGAGAAACTTTGCATAAATAGGGAACCCGGTCGGCCAAGTCGTTCAGCTCGGCCAGGTCGAGTTTGATTCCTGCTTCCGCTGCGATGGCAAAAGTATGCAGGATGGTATTTGTCGAACCGCCCATGGCCAAATCCAGGGCAAAGGCATTCATAAAAGTTTCCTTTGTCAGGATGTCCGAGGGCTTGATGTCTTTGGCCAGTAATTCCATAATGCGTGGACCGGTCTGGGCAATGAGATCGTCCCGATGCGGATCGACAGCGAGAATTGTACCATTTCCCGGTAACGCCATTCCCAGCGCTTCGCACAGACAATTCATGCTGTTGGCGGTAAACATTCCCGAACAACTCCCGCATGTGGGGCAGCCGTGATCTTCCAGATCTTTCAGCCGGTTCAAGTCTATTTTTCCTGCGGTATATTCGCCGACACCTTCAAAAACAGATATGAGATCGACGACATTTCCCTGCGAATCGATTCCGGCTTTCATGGGACCGCCTGAAATAAAAATGGTCGGAATGTCGAGTCTCGCCGCAGCCATCAACATGCCGGGCACGATTTTATCGCAGTTGGGAATGCAAATCAAAGCATCCAGACAATGGGCGGCGGCAACGCTTTCCACGCTGTCGGCGATCAACTCACGGGATGGCAGGCTGTAGTTCATACCGCTGTGTCCCATGGCAATGCCGTCGTCGATACCGATTGTATTGAACTCGAACGGCACACCGCCTGCTTTTCGTACCGACTCCTTGACTTTGCGGCCAAACTCTTGCAAATGCACATGACCGGGAATCAAATCGATATAGGAATTTACAACGCCGATAAATGGTTTCTTAAAATCTTCATCTGTAACGCCGGTGGCTTTGAGCAAACTGCGATGCGGTGCTCTTTCCACGCCTTTTTTAACTGTGTCTGATCTCATTTGTGTTTTTCTCCCAAATATAATATTTATAAAAATTCATCGTCCCTGCAGAGCCAGCGATTTTGAACAAGTGAATAGAAAATTTGCGTGGCCGGACGGTTTAGCTCAAAATTGCTAGTCGTAAAATGGATAAAAATAAGAGCGGAGAAACCAGAGGAAGACTGGAAGCGAGAAATGGATAAAAGCGGATCCCGGGGGCGAAAATTTCCCTTGAAATTTCCGAGTTCTTTCCCCAAAATGTTTTTATCCTTGTGTCCATGCTTTCTTGATTTTTATTACCGTAGAAAATTTTATTAATTTAAAAAGTTAATCATAAATATCAATAAAAAATGTTGCAGCATTTTTT
>JAADGR010000241.1:0-3818 GCA_013152225.1 Calditrichota bacterium | reverse complement strand
CGAAATAAATGTTAAAATACGCTTGATGAGTAATTCGTAAAAAGTCCAAAAATGTCATCGCGAGCGAAGCAAAGCAATCTGAATGTCTGCGAAGGGCTGTTTTTTTGAGATTGCTTCCCCGATAATTCGGGGTAAACTGTCGCTCCGCTCCTCGCGATAACATGCTTTTCGACTTTTTACGAATTTGTCATATAGCACATTTGAAAATCGAAAGGGAGAAGAGTATGCCTGAAAAAAACTACCGATTTGAAACCTTGGCATTACATGCAGGACAACAACCCGATCCCACGACGCTTTCCAGAGGCGTGCCGGTTTATCGGACCAGTTCATATTTATTTAAAAATACCGAACACGCTGCAAACCTGTTCGCGCTGAAGGAACTGGGAAACATTTATACCCGCCTTGGAAATCCGACGCAGGACATTTTGGAGCAGCGCGTTGCAGCGCTTGAAGGAGGAGCGGCAGCCCTGGCAGTGGCTTCAGGGACTGCGGCGATTTATTATTCGATTATCAATATCTGCTCTGCGGGCGATGAAATTGTTGCCGCCAATAATCTTTATGGTGGCACCTATACAATGTTCGATACTATTTTGCCGCAATTTGGTATCCGCGTCAACCTGGTTGATCCGACCAAACCTGATCATTTTGAAAGCGCCATTACAGAAAAAACAAAAGCACTTTACACCGAAACAATCGGCAATCCGGTGCTGCAATTTACGGACATAGAAGCTGTGGCAAAAATTGCGCGCAAGCATCACCTGCCGCTCATTGTCGATTCCACTTTCACGACGCCCTACCTGCTGAGACCTCTCGAACACGGGGCGGATATTGTTGTTCACTCGTTAACCAAATGGCTCGGCGGACATGGCGCAGGCATAGGCGGAATTGTTGTCGATTCAGGGAAATTTGACTGGACGGATTCTAAATTTAAACTCTTCAATGAGCCGGACGCGAGCTATCACGATATTCGCTATGCACATGACCTGGGTGATTTGAATCCGATGGCTTTTATTCTGCGGATGAGGCTCGTACCGCTTCGTAATCTCGGTGCCTGCATTTCTCCGGACAATGCGTGGATTTTTTTACAGGGTATCGAAACGCTTCCGTTGAGAATGGAACGCCACTGCCGGAATGCACTTCAAATAGCTAAACATCTCAAAGAACATCCAAAAGTAGCATGGGTTCGTTATCCGGGGCTGGAAGATGATCCGGCTTATCCGGTTGCCAGCAAATACCTCAAAAACGGTTTCGGCGGTATGGTGGTTTTTGGTGTTAAAGGCGGTGCTCAGGCAGGTGAAAAATTTATTGATAATGTAAAACTCTTTTCACATCTTGCCAACGTCGGTGATGCAAAAAGTCTGGCCCTTCATCCCGCAAGCACATCGCATTCGCAGCTTTCCGAAGAACAGCAGCGCGCGAGCGGGCTAACGCCCGAACTGGTGCGACTGTCCATTGGTCTCGAAAATGTCAATGATCTTATTGACGATATTGAGAGTGCGTTAGCAGAACTATAATGTAACGGAAAATATTATGACAAACATTTTTCAGGACAATACTTATTCCATTGGCCGAACACCGTTGGTTCAGTTGAACCGGGTTACAGATGGCGGCAAAGCACGGATTCTGGCAAAAATCGAGGGACTGAATCCTTCATACTCGGTCAAGTGCCGCATCGGCGCGTCCATGGTTTGGGATGCGGAAAAACGAGGGCTGCTCAAAACGGGGATGGAGCTTGTAGAACCCACCAGCGGCAACACCGGCATTGCCTTGGCGTTCGTTGCTGCTGCCAGGGGGTATGGGTTAACGCTTGTTATGGCGGATACGATGAGCATTGAACGCCGAAAAATTCTAAAAGTGTTTGGTGCCAACCTGGTGCTTACCGAAGGCGAAAAAGGAATGAAGGCTTGTGTAGAAAAGGCCGAAGAGATTTTCAACAGCGACAGGGGGAAATATCTGTTGTTAAACCAATTCAAGAATCCGTCTAATCCGGCCATCCACGAAAAAACGACCGGGCCGGAAATATGGAACGATACGGATGGCGGTATCGATGTCCTCGTTTCCGGCATCGGCACCGGCGGAACGATCACCGGCATTTCCCGCTTTATTAAAAAAAGAAAAGGAAAACCCATTATTGCTGTTGGTGTGGAACCGGACAGCAGCCCTGTCATCAGCCAGGCAAAACGGGGAGAGGAATTGACGCCCGGGCCACACAAGCTCCAGGGCATGGGCGCCGGTTTTATTCCCGATGTCCTCGATCTGGATTTGGTGGATCGTATCGAGCAGGTGACGACCGAAGAATCTGTTGAATATGCGCGACGGCTGGCGCGCGAAGAAGGCATTCTCGCCGGACTATCCGGGGGAGCCGCGACTGCCGTTGCATCCAGAATCGGAAAACTGGAAGAATTTGCAGGAAAAACCATTGTTGTTATTCTTCCTGATTCCGGTGAACGCTATCTGAGTAGTATTCTTTACGAAGGGCTGTTTGATGCCAAGACAGGATTATAATCTTTCACTTTCCCTTTTAAAAATATTTTTTGTATATTCCGTTTTTTAAAAAAAGACACAATTCATTGGATGAAAAATGCCCATTGCTCCCGGTTCAGTAGGAATCGTAGAAAAAAAATATTTTACATTTGCCAATCCGCCTGATGAAATGAAACTGGAAAGCGGTGGAAAACTCGGCCCTGTCACGCTGGCCTACGAGACGTATGGCCAACTGAACGATCGGGGCGATAATGCCATTCTGCTCACACACGCTCTTTCCGGTGATTCTCACGCTGCCGGTTATTATTCAGAAAAAGATCGCAAACCGGGATGGTGGGATTTTATGGTTGGTTCGGGGAGGCCTTTCGATACGGACAAATATTTTATTGTTTGTTCAAATGTTATTGGCGGCTGTAAAGGCTCTACCGGGCCGACGTCCACGAATCCCAAGACAGGGAAACCTTATAATCTCGATTTTCCAGTTGTCACCATCAATGATATGGTGCGGGCGCAAAAGTATCTGATCGATCATTTGCGAATAAAGCGTCTTCAATCCGTCATTGGCGGTTCCATGGGCGGGATGCAGGTTCTCGAATGGGCCATTCAATATCCTGAATTTGTAGCTTCAGCCATTCCCATTGCGACAACCAGCCGCTTGAATGCCCAGGGCATTGCCTTTGATGAAGTCGGTCGTCAGGCCATTTATGCCGATGCAAACTGGAAGAATGGGGATTATACGCTGAACGGAAATATTCCGGCGCAAGGTTTAAGCGTTGCACGGATGCTGGCTCATATTACCTATTTGAGCGAAGAATCCATGCACGAAAAATTCGGCAGACGGCTGCAGCAAAAAGAAAAACTGGGATATGATTTTTCCACTGATTTTGAAGTGGAAAGCTATCTTCGTTACCAGGGCGAAAGTTTTATTAAAAGATTTGACGCCAATACCTATTTGTATATTACCAAAGCCATTGACTATTACGATTTACCCAGGGATTACGGGTCATTGGAAAATGCATTTAAAAACGCGAAATCGAAATTCCTGGTCATTTCTTTTTCATCCGATTGGCTTTTCCCCACTGTGCAGGCAAAAGAAATTGTTCGCGCCCTCAAAGTGGATGGCAAACATGTCAGCTTTTGTGAAATCGATTCGCCCTACGGCCATGATGCTTTTTTGATCCGCAATGACGGAATGGAAAAAATGATTGCTGATTTTTTATCTCACGTTTATGATGATTAGGAATTTGGATGTCTCCATACAGGCTGCGACATATTCGTCTTGATCTTCAACTCATCGCCGATCTGATTGATCCCGACAGCAGCGTCCTTGATTT
>JAADGR010000203.1 GCA_013152225.1 Calditrichota bacterium | reverse complement strand
AACGGAGGGTTTGAATCAATTTCGACCCGAATGGCTAATTTTTCATCTTTGGTTCTGGATAAATTAAATTGTTGAAGCAAATTAACAAACTTAAAATAGCCGCTATGAACAACTTTTTGTTCCTTCACCCTTACATCAAGATCGAGACCTGCTTTATGCAAATGGAATTCAATAGATTTAATAAAGGACTTGAAATTATAGCCATGTTTTTGAGTCATGCTAAAATCCAAATCTTCGGAAAAACGTTGCAATTGGTAGACAAGTCGCAGTGAACTTCCGCCAACAAATGAGATATATTGAAAATAATTGATTTCATTTACAATTCGCAAAATAAGCAATTGTAAAAATTCTCTTAATTGATGGATATTTTCTTCCCTCGACTTGGCAGGATCCAGACGAGACCGAATGATTTGTTCCACAAAACTATCCTTTATAAATCAAGTTATTAATCAGCCGGGACAGTTTTTTTGAACGGAATCTTTCCACATAATCAAGAATTAGATATCTATTCAATTCATCCAGATTTTCCATGCGATAAGATTCCTGTAAAAAGACCCGGTCGTTAACATCAATATTTGGCAAGTTGAAATACAAAAAATCAAGAAAGGCTTTTTCTTTCTCAGCAATCATAAAGTTCATGTCGTTTTCATCTTTCAAGAAATTGAATCCGAAAAACAGATCGTTTCGGATACTGCGAAAAGTAAAAGTACCAAAAACGTTTTCAAAGCTCATTGTTTTTTTACTCGTAACTGAAGTGACCTGGAATGCTCTTTCGGGAATGATATTGTAAAAGCCAAGTGCGTACTCGAGACTGATGTAGGATGGAAATACCAATTGATTGGCAATAAACTCTCGTGATGGAGTGATCCTTCGATCATGCTCATTTAAAACATAAAGCCCTTTTTTTAGAGGAATAATTAAATCCTGTTTTTTCCACATGGAAATTTGATTTCTTAAGAGCTGCTTATTATCCGCTTGTGCAACAAATTGAGCAGAAGAAAAGACAGGAAAATCTTTAATCTGATTTTTAAAATTATTAAATTTCATTTCTCTAAATAATACTTTATTGTTATTTAGAGAAATGTAAGCGATTTAATTTTTATATGCAAGGGAAAGATGGTGGCGGGCAATAAGCACATTGCTCAACGTTGGAATTTAGAAAATTTTATTTGGTTTTTAAATTTACACAAAAACTGCTCTGTCAAAAATCCGGCTGATTTATTATGTGCATAAAAATCATAAAAATAAACTTGCTTGTTTTCGGATTTTTCATAGATTCCAATTTGATGAAGACGTGATTTCCGACAAAAAATTATTAAAAGCCACACAAGATCAAAATACAGGCGGATGGAACAGCCGATTCAATTTTAAACATAACCGGGAAAGAGTATGAAAAAACTAATGAATGTATTATCCCTCATAGGAATTATCATGATTGTTTGCTACAGTCTATCACAAGGCAGCGTTTTGACGAAGGCGGAGCAGACCGGGCCCATGGAAGCGGCTGTTAAAAACTACCATGGCCGACCGACTATTTTTATTGATGATCAGCCCTTTTCTCCAATGATCTATTCGCTGACGGATGGGCCGGGCGGACGCTGGTCCAACGATGATATTCCCCAGGCGAATATCAAATTATTCGCCGAACTGGGTGTAAAACTATTTCAACTGGATCTACCGTTTGAGTATATGTGGCTTAAAGACGGTACACTTGATCTGACCCTTGCCAAAAAGCAGATTCAGGGTGTGCTGGAAGTGTGTCCCGATGCCGCTGTTTTTATCCGCTTGCATGTGAACGCCCCGAAATGGTGGCTTGAGCGGCATCCGGAAGAAAGAGTAAAATATGACGGCGTAGCGGCTAAACCCGACCCGGAAACCTGCAAACGACAGCCGATTGCCCATGATGCAGGGCTGGCCGATCGGTTCAGTCTGGCATCCAAAAAATGGCTGGACAGTTCCACCGAAATGGTCAAACGGTTCTGTCGCGAGTTTTCGGCAACGCCCGAAGGTAATCATTTGGCGGGGATACAGGTGGCCTGCGGCGTGTACGGTGAATGGCATTACTGGGGCTTCCTGTACTGGGAACCGGATTTTGGCCTGCCCATGCAGCAACATTTTCGTGAATGGGTGAAAGCCAAATACCGAACGACCGACACACTGCGCCGCGTTTGGAACGACCCGGACATTGACTTTGCCAATGTTGCAGTACCGACAACCGCGGAACGGGCGGCAACTTCAGCCGGCGTATTCCGTGATCCGCAGAAGGATCAAAAAGTTATCGATTATTACACCTGCCAGCATGAACTGGTTCGGGACGATGTGCTGCTCTTTTGCAGGATTATCAAAGAAAACTGGCCGCGACCGATTATCACCGGCGCTTTTTACGGTTATTTTTTTTCGGTTTTCAACCGCCTTGCTGCCGGCGGTCAACTCGATTTGGAACCGGTACTCAAATCACCGTACATCGACTATCTTTGTGGTCCGCAGGCCTATGGCCCGGAGGCCTTTCGCTCCGGCAAACCCTACCGCTCCCGCAGCCTGATTACTTCAATGCGGCTCAACGGTAAACTTTGGTTGGATGAAATGGATCAGGAACCGCGGCGCACGCTTCCTTATGGCAGCCATGATGTCGATAATAAGAGTTACGAGAAAACACTGGCGGAGAATGTTGCGCTTATAACCCGGAATACCATGTATTCCCATTCCAAAGGCATGGGCTTGTGGTATTATGATTTTGGACCGGCGGGCATTCACACACATCCCGACTGGCGCAAATTCCCGCGATACTGTCTTACCGGTTACTGGGAGCTTTCCCGCTATCAGGACTGCATTCGACAGTTAAAAGTAATTTTTGATGAAAAACTGCACCAGGACTATACGTCTGAGGCCGATGTGTTGTTGGTCTATGACACAAAATCACAATACAATGTGCAAAGTGTCGGCGCGGGGGACCCGGTGACTGAGCAGTTAATCGACCGGATGAGTCTCGCCAGTTTTTATGCCGGCGTCATTTTTGATCCGGTTCATATCTGCGATTTGGACAAAATTGATTATTCCCAATACAAAATGGTGGTCTTTGGCAATACGTTTGTCATCGACGACAAAACCAAAGACATCATCCGCGAAAAAGTCGCCGGGGGCAACCGGCAACTGTTGTGGTGTTATGCCCCGGGATTCAGCAACGGGAAACGGCTGTCGGCTAAGTTTGTACAGGACATTACCGGTTTCAGCCTCAGGAAAACTACTTGTACGGATACTCCTGCGGTGGCAATTGCAGGCGAAATCGGCGCCATCCCCGACCAGAAGCCCAAGGGCGTGTGTGATCCGTTGTTTTCAATCGACGACCCGCAGGCCAAAATATTCGGTCGCTACCGCCACGATCTGTCTCCTGCGCTGGGCAGAAAAGATTTTGCCACGCATTCTTCCTGGTTCATCGGTGTCCCGCCGACCGATGCCGATCTGCTGCGATTCATCTACAAGTCTGCCGGAGTTCACATCTACAATTCGGACCGTGATGTGTTTTACGGCGGTTCCGGAATCCTGACCATGCACACGAAAACCGGCGGGCACAAAACCATCACGCTCAAAAACGGCAAAACCGTCACGCTTGATTTACCGGCCGCCCCGGCCACGATCCTGATGGACAGTGAAACCGGTGATATATTGTATAAAGGCCTATAACTTTTCAGGCCGCTTTGGTGCTTTGCAAATAATATGTTCCATCGTAGGCGAACGGTCACAGCCTGTATGAAAACAGTGAAAACCATGTCATTGCGAGGAGTGCCGCCTTAGCGGCGCGACGAAGCAATCCCTTGAATAGCAGCAGGTTACGAGATTGC
>JAADGR010000044.1 GCA_013152225.1 Calditrichota bacterium | reverse complement strand
CGATGGGCAAACAGTTCTTTCGGACGTTGATATTGTAGCAAAGGATGATTCAACCGGACTAAACATTTTGTCCGACAGCTTTGATTTGACCGCCGGCGCACACACGCTTACTCTAGTTGGAAGCGAGTTTAACGTTGACTATATTCAGTTCATTCAGGAAATAGCTTCTTCTGTGAGCAAGCGAAACGAACTGCCGCAAGGGTTTGCGTTGGAACAGAATTACCCGAACCCCTTTAACCCGACAACGAATATCAACTTTTCATTGGGAAAAGTGACCAACGTAGAGTTGACTGTTTTCAATGTTTTAGGCCAGAAAGTGGCAACTTTGGTTAATCAGCGAATGCCTGCCGGAACTTACGATGTTACCTGGGATGCTTCTAATGTGACCTCCGGTTTGTATTTTTACATTATGAAGGCGGGTAATTTCACTGTAACCCGGAAAATGATGGTCATTAAATAATATCGTTTGACAAAGTTGGTTTAAATCTTTATGTTGATGTTATTGATCGACATGCAATGAAATATAAAGAGGGCTGAATAGCCCTCTTTTTTTGAAATGAACCGGGCATCTATGAACAATATAAGGATATTGAATCAAGCTAGTAATAGAAAGGTAGACAAAAAAATGCAAAAGGTTCAGCATCTATTTTTCGTATTCTTTTGTCTGGGGCCGACACTGCTTTTTGGACAGATACCCGGATTGAAACAGGATTTTAATGATGGCAAAATCGATGGCTGGCATGCAGATCATCCGAGAACTTTTCAATTGTCTGCTGCGGATAGTGCTCTGAAAATAACGTATACGCGAACAGCTTCCAGTGAAATGTGGGATAATTTTAATTATACGCCGCCGGATTTAATTAATCCGGAAGAAAATCCCGTTATCACATTAAGGGTGAAATCAAATGTATACAGCCAACTCACTTTTAAACCGATCTATTCCAATGGAACGAGCGATTGGTTGCAGCAATATATTACAAGTGACAACCAATGGCATGACTTACAATTCAACCTCGTCAGCTACCATGGTACAACGATAAAAAAAATCTACTTATATCTCGACGGGGGCAGCACGACACCCAGTTCCGGTATTGTTTATTTTGACGACATGATAATTGGAGCAGAAAATTATGTCATCAAAATAAGTGATGTACAAGCAACAGTCGTTGATTCATCTCAGGTTGATCTCGGTTGGAAAAGCAATTATCCCGGTCTTATAAAATATTACAATGTATATCGCAGTCGGACAAGCGACTTTACGTGTGATGCCGGTACATTGGTGGATTCAACATCCCAAACAGCTTTTTCCGATTCCGGCTTGACAGTTAACACGATTTATTATTATAAAATTACCGCCATAGATACCGCTGATATTGAATCCTCACCCTCGAATCAGGTTAAAGTTTATACTGCCGGATCTGTTAATGCCCTTTTAATCGGAGTTGAATCCGTTAACAATGATACCACTGGCTTGTATGAAACATTTGAGATCACAGTGGATTTGTTAGGTGCAACGTATGAAAATCCTTATGATCCCGATGAGATTGACATAAGTGCTGCATTCATTTCTCCCTCCGGCAAAAAATGGCATATCTTTGGGTTCTATGATAATTTCCATAATAAAAACAAATGGAAAATTCGTTTTTCACCCAATGAAACAGGAACCTGGTGGTATAAACTCACGGCCCGTGATTCCCTGGAGACAGCCGGGAGTGATTCTTTTTCTTTTGAAGCTACAGACTCGGACTATCATGGCTGGATTAAAGTTTCTCAAAAGAATCCTCATTATTTTGAGCATGATGATGGCACTTCATTTTATGGTGTCGGTGTGTATTATCCGTGGCAGGTAACATCCGCTGGTTTATCAACTCTCGAATCCTCAGGAGCGAACCTGTGGGGATATTGGAATATCATGTATGATGACGGGACGATTATTGAATCAACAAACTCGGGTTTGGGGAAATACGATCAAAACAAATGCGGACGTATAGACCAACTGCTCGAATGGTCTGCCGGGCGCGGGCTGAAAATGATGCTGGCCATCTGGCCGCACGATTTGCTGTCCAAAACGGTATGGGTTCATCAATGGCATCAGAATCCGTATAAAGAAATAACGGATGTTAAAGATTTTTTTGAAAATGAAGAGGCGTGGAAGTATCAGAAAAAACAGTACAGATATCTTATTGCGCGTTGGGGGAGCTACCGCAGTTTGGGAATATGGGAAATTGTCAATGAAATTTCAGGTACCGATGCCTGGCAGGCAGGAAAAACGGTGCAAGGTTTAAACTGGGTCAAAAAGGTAGATGATTATTTCAAAGAGTATGACCCGTTCGGACATCCTACGACCGCATCACAACATGGCGGGAGGTATTGGAAAGATGGATACAAAGAAGTTGATATTCCAAATGTCCATCTCTATGAAACAAGCTGGCCAAGACACTATTCCAATAACGCTTTACGAAGCAGTGTTTATATTTACCATTTTATATCATCCAAATTTTGGAATGATTTTGCTAAACCCGCTTTTATGGGAGAAGCCGGGTACGAAAGCTCTTATGGAAATTATGCTTTTCCCTCGATCGGCTACACAACCATGTATCATGATGCACTGTGGACGACCTGGTCAAGTGGAAATGCTTCGACGCCGATGTGGTGGGATTTTACCCGCCGGGATATCATTAGCAATAATGTCCTTGCTCAGCTAAAAGCCTTTTCTGATGTTGCCCGACAAATCGATTATGTGAACAATCCTGTTCAGCCGGTTACTGTCGCGGCAGAGGGATGTGATGTCTATGCACTGGCAGGAGATTCTCTGGCGTTTGGCTGGATTCGTGAAGCTGCCGGAAGGAGTATTTCGGGCAAGGAAATAACATTGAGCGGTGTTGCTGATACAACCTATTCGATTGAATTCATTAATACCTGGGAGGGAACCCCATATAAAATTATTGCCGGCACGGCAACAGACAGCGTGTTACAATTTAGCGTGCCGGTCCTTGTTGATTCAGTTGCGGATATCGCCTTTATCATTCGCGTTGCCGGTAAGGATTTTACCAAGGTTGGGGATGCGCAAGTACTGCAGGGCACGATGCAATTTGCGCTTTTGCCAAACTATCCCAATCCTTTTAACCCAAAAACAACCATTCGCTACGAAATACCCCAGCCGGAACATGTCACGATCTCGATTTTCAATACCAGCGGGCAATGGATAGAAACATTAGTCGATGCCAGCCAGCCCGCCGGACAATTTGCAATTTCATGGGACGGTTCAACAATTGCCTCAGGAATTTATTTCTATCGAATGCACTCGGGAAATTTTGAAACGACCAAAAAGTGTTTATTGCTCAAATAGGAGGCCGAAAAGATATGCAAAAAGTCACGCGAAGAAGTTTTATGAGCGGACTGGCTGCCGGGTCAGCCGCTCTTGCTTTAACGGGAAGTGCATTTATGGCAAAGAAAAAGCCCCGTCCCAACATTGTCTATGTTTTTCCCGATCAATGGCGCGCGCAGGCGACAGGTTACAACGGCGATCCCAATGCGAAAACGCCGCATTTGGATGCCCTGGCAATGGAAAGCTGCAATTTTACAGACGCTGTCTCCGGCTGCCCGGTGTGCAGCCCGTACCGCGCCAGCCTGCTGACCGGGCAATATCCGCTTACCCACGGCGTCTTTCTCAATGACGTGCAGTTGAACGACGACGCTGTGACCATTGCCAAGGTGCTCGGCAAGGCAGGCTACCAAACGGGCTACATCGGCAAATGGCATTTGCACGACCATGGCCGCAGTGCTTTTATTCCACGAAAAAGCCGTCAGGGATTTGAATTCTGGCAGACCATGGAATGCACACATAATTACAACCATT
>JAADGR010000155.1 GCA_013152225.1 Calditrichota bacterium | reverse complement strand
TATTGAACTTAAACTTTACAGCCTGAATGGAGAGAATCCTTTTGGTGAAAACTCTATCACAGAATTGTTTAAAATAGAAGGACTTCCAATCACATATTCCCAACCACTTTTCTTGCAACTTAAATATCAAGGCTCGCTAGCAAATTCCAGCGCCATCGCTCTTGGCGAGGAATTATTCATTAAAAGTCTGGGAACGACAACAACTTCATTTCAAATGCTTTCTGCCAAGGATTCTTCAGGATTCCTCATTGTTCAGCTACCTGTCCCGCAAAGCTCCAGTAATCAATCCGGACTGTTAAAAAACTCCCAACCAAAAGAAACCACCGAGCCCATAAAATTGCAGGGGATTACTGATTTTTCGCCTTTTTTATCCAGCAGCGGTCATTTCAAAATATCTTCAACTGATAAAACGGTAAGCCTGCAAGATGCTCGGGCGCTGGGAGATTATCTTGAAGATGCTTTTGACACGATTAAAGCGCGTGGATTTCAGCACGAGAGTAAAAGAAGTTGGCCCGTAGAGATTACAATTAAAGAGCTCGCGAATACTGTTTATGGATATGCCGCATATTCAATGTTCACTGGCGGCTATTTGGAATTTAATAGTAAAAAGATAACCGATCACGCTGAAATTCGATTAACTTCTGGGCACGAATTTTTTCATTTGGTTCAAGCTTTGTACGACAATCGTAATAGCTATAGCAAAGCGAAATTTTCATCGGATCATTTTTGGCTTGATGAAGCAACTGCTGTGTGGATAGAAGAGAAATTTACCGACCAAGCAAATTACGTATCGCCTATTCGAAACGGGCATGAAATGGCGCCTATTGAAGGCATGGAAAAAGGTGCCGAGACTGACGCCGGGAATCATGGTTATGGAATGTCTGCTGTTATCAAATATCTATGTAACATTTACAGTGAAGACATTTTAGTCGAAATGTATGAACAAATTTTTAACGGTTCCAGTGCGGTTGATGCAATAAAATCAGCCACTGAAGATCCAGATCTTTGGTATGAAAAATTTCTTCGGCAATATGTTCTGGGACAAATATACAACGTTCAATTGGCTTCATGGGTGGGAAACAAATCGGGAGAATTTACTATTAGTTCAAAAAACGATACACTTAAAAATTTTTCAGGCAGCTATCCGGATTTGTCAGCCAAACTGTATCAAGTTAAATTAATTTATTCGGATATAGACAGCTCTGCAAAACTTGCGTTCTCGGCTAATGGGGGAAAGAATGAGATTACTGTTTTTAAATACAAAAGTGGTAGTATTGAATATGTTGATAATCATGCTGAAAAGCTAACCATACCTGATGTTAGAAAGATTAAAGATGAGGGATGGAACTTGTTTGTTTTAGTTACTAATTCCAAATCAGTGTCGCCATATACAAGTACTTCAGATATTAATTTGGAAATAAAATTAACCATACCTGTTTGGCAGGTTTGTTCTTTTTTGGTTCAATGTGAAGGTTATTACAGAACGCAATATCTTGATTATCCGGACAGTGTGAATTACGCTTGGTCCCCCCTGGCGCCGACATTTGGCGGCTATACAAATGGATATTTTACTGGAAATACCTTTACAGGCAGCTGGGACACAATAGATGTTGAATTGGGCGATTTTGATAGAGGATCAATAACAGTCACTCTTAATGAATCTCGTAATATGATATTAAGTTTTCAAATTACACAAATTACAGGAACAATTCAGGGAAATCCGTTGGAAGAAATCTGGCAAGAAGCGTGTAGCGGCACAAATATCCCCTGGGAAACGAACTCCCTTTGGGGACCTCTGTACTTCAAAGTAGAAGGGTCGGAGACGTGTAATCATCTTGCCTCTGTTGAGTCTGTTTGGGAACCGAGTTACTTCCCAATTTTGTACACATTGCAGGATTATAAATGTACCGATGGAAGCGAAATTGAAATTTCATTTGAAAATGATAGTCCAAATTTGCAAAAGCGAGTGAAGAGATTGAAGGCACTAAAAGCGAGAGCGCGGCAGAAAGCAAGGACATATTGATTCCTAACTCATTAGAAATATTAGCTTGTAACAATCGAGTAGGCGGTGAGGCCGAGAATCGACCTCGCCGTCCTCTCACACAACGCAGCAAACTCTGGTGCCGGCTGCTTTCCCCAAAATGTAACCTAAAACAGCACGCTGTCCTAGGCAGCCAAACCAGCGCTTATTCATGCCTTCGTAAACTGGCTGACTCGCAGTTTTGTGATGTTAGCCTTTTCACTAAACAAACAACGACTTTCGCCTTTCCACTACCACACGCTTTTCAAAAAAAAATTTCCTTGACATCTCACAAAAATATTCGTATATTCCAACAACAAATATTTATTGTAATTCATTTAAACAATATTTTTATATTGGAAATATGAAATCCAAGAAATTTACCATTCTGCTCGCTGACGTCATCCATTCTTCGCAGCATAGCGGGGTGCAAAAGAAACTCCACGATCTCGTCGCATGGGCGAATAAAGAATTTGCTCATTGTTGGCAGACACCGCTGGAAATCACCCGCGGCGATGAGATTGCTGTGATAATAAAGCCCGACTGTACCTGGTTTCAAACAATCATTCGTCTGAACGATAAAATTCGCCCCCTGCGGCTGCGGTGGATCATGTCTTACGGAGAGATAAGCGACGGGCTGATCTACAAAAGCAGTTCCGAAGCCACAGGACCTGTCTTTGTCAAAGCCGACGAGATAATGCACACGCTGAAAAAGACAGACTTGCGCTTTGGTGCTTTTACCGGAGATGTTTTCTGGGATGAAATTCTGCGCGGGCAAATGAATCTCCTCCTCTGGAGAATCGACCAGTTGAGCGACTTGCAGTTGCAAATTTTTCGATTATACCAGTTAAGAAAAAGACAAATAGATGTGGCACAGGCACTGGGAAAAACGCAGCAACAAGTACAGCGCGCGCTCAAGGCAATGAACTGGCAGGTCATCGACGCCGCGGAAAAAAGCGCGCTCAAATTAGTCGATCTGGCGATGAAAGAAATAACGTTCAAAAACCTCTGAGAGGTTAAAAGAAATCAAATGACAGCACTCAAACTAACAGCCATTCTTCTCTACGCCTATCCCCTGGGATTTTTTCTGGGCAGCGTTCTGCTGCGCAAAATACTCATTTTCATCAATGAGAAAAATCGGGAATATCTCGGCGGCTCAACCATCAACCTTCACAACGTCGGTTTCTGGATCGGCGCCTGCGAACATTTTCTCGTCGTCACTTTTGTGCTGGCGGGCGAATTCACGGCGCTGGGCATCATCGTTGCCGCGCGCGGACTGTTGCGCATCGAAGACATTCGCAGAAGCGGAAACGATGAACCAAACAGCTCCCGATCTTCCTATTATTTACTGGGAATGTTGTTGAGTATTTCGTTTGCGTTATTTTTTGCCATAACCGGGAAACTTTTGCTCACGGCTATCAGAATCGCCGATATTTTCGGTTAAACCGTTGCCGTACTCAATTCATGCACCTCAATCGCAGCAAACGGACACTCCTCGACACATTTGTTGCAGCCGAAGCATTTTCCGGAAACAGGATGCGGGTAAGCCATATCGGCAGTCATCAAAATAGCGTCGTAAGCGCAAACGTCCGCACAGATGCCGCAGCCGGTGCATTCGCTAACGATTATTTCACATTTCCAGCGCATGTTTTACTTCGCTATTCTTTGTTTCAACTGATTGATTGCCGCCACAAATCCCCAAATCAGCACAATCATCAAAATGGGGAAACAAACGTAAAATGTGATCTGTGCCAGTTCCAATCCCAGAGCAAGCAGACCTAAACAGAGCAAGCAGACCTAAAATGATAGAAAAATTCAGCAAATTTTGCAGCAACCAGACTTCCAGCGCTTTTTCGATAGTGTGACTTGTCATTCCAAAACCTCCTTCATGCAAAAATTGCGAATTTCAGCGGTGAAATTCGCAACTATGAGGGGAAAAATGGTAGTTTGTAATTTATATTTCATTACGGCTTGAAGCAAAATATGTTCCGTCCGTGTCTTTTGCTGTCTGGTTACCAGACAAATCTCTATGACAATATTTACTGGATAAAGATAGCTTTTTTGTCAGTCTAAATCCGGTTTATCCTGTAAATCCTGTCAAAAGCACCCGTTTCCAATAATATAGTGCTAAATTTCTTTCGCCTCTCCCCTATTTCCAATTCCGACTGATGAATTCTTCCA
>JAADGR010000445.1 GCA_013152225.1 Calditrichota bacterium | reverse complement strand
TCCAGCCGCGGGGAATGGTACAGCCGTGAAAATTGACCATGAGATGGAAATCGGCAGCATCGCGTAAAACATCGAGATAAAGTTGGATGATGTTTTGCTTGTCGCTTTGCCAGAAATCCACTTTGACGCCCCTGACGCCGATTTTTTGCAGCCACTCAAATTCCTTGCGGCGCCTTGTTCTTTCATTCATGCGATCACGGGGAAAGATCATTACTTTATTGTGCGGACCACCGGAATTGTACCACAAAATCAACGAGACATTTTTGCCGTCGGCATACCTGACCAGTTTTTCAATTGACCCTTTAGCCATCTCATTCCAGTTCGCATCCACAAGACTGTACTCCCAGCCCATTTCCGCAGCAAGATCGATGAAATGTTCCAGCTTTTTCCGATTCATTGGGCTGTCATTGTCCGACCACCAACTCCATGAAACGCGTCCCGGCCTGATCCAGCCGCTGTCTTTGACAACAGAAGGCGCACCGAGATTCGTAACCAGGGAAGATTCGACGATTGTTGCCAAAGAATTTCCAACAATAATAACGCGCCAGGGAGTGGCCCACGGCAGCGTCCATTTCGGATAGACGTCCCCGGTTCCGTTGCCTTCATCCGCCTCAGGAAAACGAATCCGGTAAATGTTGTGAGAAGGATTTCCCTCCAGGTGAGAGCCGCAGTACGAATCATCCAGCCCCGCTTCGGTAAGCAAAGCCCAGTATTTTCCGCCTTTAATTTTGAAAAGAGCCGGAAAATGCCAGCCTGCTTTTGTCGGCGACGGCGTACCTGCGGGAATACCGTTCTCAAAACAGGATTCATAGGAAGGCTCGTAAAGAGAAGCCTCTTCATGCGGAGCGATGAAAGTGGTTGTACCTTCCGGCATGCGAAAGCCGGACAGTTCCTGCTTTACCGTGAAAAGCGAATCGTTCCTTTCCGGGAAACGGTAGCGAAAAGCAACGCCATCATCATAAGCGCGAAAAACAAGTTGTAATCCGGCTGCCTGAGAATTTTTGAAATTCAGCGTGATCTCATTTGCATGGTTGCGGCATTCGCTTCTTTTGCCGTGCGCCAATTTATAAGATTCGTCAATTGTGGAAACCCCGCTCGCAGAAACAAATTGAAGGCCATCGATAAAATCCTGATCACGGCGACGAATACCGAGGGGAGAAAAAGGAAGGATAATTTTCTTGCCGAATTCGACCCGGTAATACAATCGAACTTTATCCGCAGGATAACCGGGTTTATTGAGGTTTGCTAATTTAACAACAAGACGGATATTTCCATTGGGAGATAAAAGTTCCCATTTGGATAAAGATGAATTATCACAAGCAAGAAGGAGCAATATTAAAATAAAAGCTGTAATGATGGGACGTACCATTTTCCCTCCCCTCTAAACGTTGATTTTCCCTTTACGCATACGAATGATTCGAGTCGCATAAACATCGGCCTGCTCGCTGTGGGTTACAACAACCACGGTGCCGCCCTGGGCGTGGAATCCTGCAAGGTGCTCAATCACATCCGATGCATTTTCAGGATCGAGGTTTCCGGTCGGTTCATCCGCGAGAATGACTTTCGGATGGTTGATGAGCGCCCTGGCTACGGCTGTCCGCTGGCGCTCGCCTGCACTGAGGGCAAAGGGCTTGTGATGCGCTCTTTCGGCCAGCCCAAGATCCTCCAGTATTTCATGCGCTTCCGATTTTTGATTTTCCAATGCAGGAACCATGATGTTTTCCCAAACAGTGAGATACGGTAAGAGATGGAACATCTGAAAAACAAAGCCGATATTGGCCGCACGAAATTTTGCCCGCTCGCCGCCTTTGAGCGAATAGATATTTTCACCGGCAACAGCCACCTCGCCGCTGTCCGGTTTCAGCATTGCGCCGATGGTTAAAAGCAAAGTGGTCTTGCCGCTGCCGCTCGGACCTCTGATCACGACGAACTCTCCCTTTTCAATGCGCAAGGACAAATCATCCAGGGCGGCAACCTTTTTTCCATTAGCATGGTAAATTTTGCCGACATTCTGCAAATCGATCATTTCTAGTCCTCCCTCAGAGTTAAGGCCGGGTCTGTGGAAACGGCGATCATTGCCGGAATGAAAGAAGCCAGAGCGGTAAAAAGCGGCGCAGCAATGAGCGACCAGATGAGAAGACCGTAATTGGGTTTGATCAATTTCGCCGTGACTTTGAAAACCTCCGGCCCAAATTTCAGCGAAAGTGCCGTGCCGATAATGAAACCGAGAACAGCGCCCAGAATGCCGATCAGCAGCGCTTTGCTCAAAAAAAGCACAGTGATTTTTCCGGCGCTGTAACCCAGCGCCCGCAGGATGCCGATTTCCTGTTTCCGCTCGCGCACATTCATCATGGCCAGTGTTCCCACCCACGCCGCACAAACAAGCACCACAAACGGCAAAAGCAGGGCAAAATAGTTTTCAAACATTTTTCGCTGTCTTTCCCGCGCCACGGCAATGGTTTGGTTTAAAATCACTTTTGCTTCAGGCAAAACCTGGGTGAGCTGCTGCCGTACAATCTTCAGCGGATCGTTTTGTCCGTTCATCAGGCAGAGGCACTCGAGCGCCTTGATTTCGTTGATTCTGCCTTTTTCATGTAAAATATCCTGAACTTCAGCGAGCGGTGCAAAGACGCGGATATCATCGTCGCTGCCGTTCTCGGAGAGCGTTTTTGCCACGCTGAGTTTTTTGCCGAAAAGATCGATGACGTCTCCCTTTTTCAAATGGGACGCTTTGGCGACTTCATAGCCAAGATAAACCGTTCCGGGCTGAATCGAAAAAATCATCGGAGATTTCTTTTTCCCGGAAGGTTCAATTTCGGGAGAAATGCCGGTGAGGATAATCTTTTTATCACGCCATGTCACTTGTTTGTGCAGCGTTGCCGTCAAATGCGCATACGAAAAGTTTTTAAACTTTTTAAAGCGCAAAACGTACTTTTCCGGCATGGTGGTCTTTGAAAAGCCGGTGACCCAAAAATCATTCATATCCGTGCTTTTGGGAATGATGCGAAGATTGAAACCCATATCCCGCGTCAGACGAATGGTTTCCCGTTTAGAGGCTTCGCTGCTTGTAAAAAATGCAATGAAAAGCGCCACAGCCATTATAATCGCCAGCACACCCAACAGGAAATTTATTTTCCGGTGAAGGATTTCTTTTATAACGAGTAAAACCATGATTACGAATTTCTCCTTTGTACCCGAATAAATATCATTTAAACGACTGCCTCAATCCGACAGTAATCGTCCTGCCAAAATCAGGGTAACCGACGACGGTTGAATAAGCCTGGTCGGTCAGATTTTTCGTTTCCAGATAAAACCGGGTTAGGACTGTTTTTCCTATTGTCCAGCCGAGGTTGACATCCAGGGTGAAAAAATCTCCGAGCGGCCGCGGGATAGCCGGTCCATTTTTCGGTTTGGCGGCAACATATTTACCCAAAATTGTCGCATCAAAATCACCACGCTGGAAATAAAGTCCGCCGCTGGAGATAAACTGTGGCAGTTCACGATTGCGCTGCATGTCGCCATCTTTCTTCGCACGCGAATTCATGGCCGTAGCGTTGAAAAAAGCCTGCATAGATTTGAACGTTTGCGCAAAGCGAACCTCAAATTCCAATCCGTATTGATCCTGGTCGCGGTTTGTATAATAAGCAACAAATTCCGTCGCCGCTTTGTCGGATAATTTATAGTTTATTTTCAGATTCAATCTTCGAGTCATCATTCGCTGCCTTTTTTTTCATGTTCCCGAATCATTTCCATAACTTTTTCCCGATCTTCTTTCGGTGCATTTTGCACTGCTCTTAAAAGCACCCCGGGATTTTTATCAATAAGATCATCCAGAGCGCCGCGAAAGTAAAAACGCGTACCGGTGTAAAAGCCGTTT
>JAADGR010000438.1:4372-8660 GCA_013152225.1 Calditrichota bacterium | reverse complement strand
ATTTGTTTTATTGGTGTCTTGTTTACTTCAATATAATAAAATTGTGAGGCTATCGCCAATATTTTAAACATAAGGTCTGAAGGAATCTTGTCGGGAAAACGCTGGAATTAGAATTTCTATTATTTAATCGTCCGGCCAACAAGATTCTTACTGAATGACACGAGTCGGTTTAGCCATTGCTCAGTCGGCAGGATGGGCAAGTCTATAATATCTGCTTTCCTTATGCAGAGAGCAACAAGCAGGCTTTGCGATTGGTTAAAACCGATAATTATATTTCACTTTTAGCCGTGCCGCGCTTTCCGTTACCTGGTACCGTTCCAGCGGATCATTCCAGCGCGAATTCCAGGACAAAAGAATTTCATTCCCCGGTTTCAGAATCCAGACAAAACGTGTCTGCCAGCCCATTACTTTTGTGAGATTGTCGTATTGAATAAAATTATATAACGTCATATTGGGACTGAAAAGGATGTTTGCATTGATACGATAAACATTTGTTGAGAACGCTCCATCCGGCAATGAGATATTGTTATCCTCAAACTCCAGGCCGACAAGCAAAGGAACCGTTATTTTATAGCCGGAGGCGAGAACAATATTTTGTCGCTCACCGTTATAAAAACTCCCCCAGTTATAATTCACGCTCGCCCAAAAATTTCTGCGTTTCGCACCCGTGATTAAAATCGAATGACGCCAAAAATCATAGATGCCCGTGGAAATGGTGTGCTCAGGATGAATTTTAAAATCCTTAATCAGCAATTCATACTGCGGGCCGCTGGTAAGCGATATTTCGTCACCGCTGATAAAGCGGATACTGAGCGGGGTAAATTGTATTTGCCGGGTCAGCAGGCGATTGTTCATGTCGGTAATGTAATCCAGATTTGCTTTGAAAAAAACCTGCAGGATTTTCCAGCGGTTGGGGCGCGGCCCCAGTGAAGATTCAAAATAGGTTTCGCGTATATTTTGCCGCGGCACAAAGCCGACCCCGGCGCGAAAGTTTTTTTCGATTTGGTGAAATCCGGCGCGCATCATAAAAAAATCATTCGGATAAACAACCTCACCACCAAAAGCACGATTTTTTTTCGTTAACCCTTCGGTATTGGATTTCAGGCCAAACAGCAGCAGGGCAAGATTTTGTTTGCCGCGAAAGGTCGACGTCGCCAGCTTTAAATCCGCACCAACAACACTGTTACTGCCGTCGGCCAAAGCATTGCCCATTGTACCGATAAAACCTACGGATGACTGATTGCCGAGATTCCGCGTTACCCGGGCAACGGTAAAGTTCTGCTTCCCGCTCTGTCTGTCATCCATAATGTTTATGAATCCCAGATTCCAGTTACCCACTTGTCCTGTCATTTTTCCACCCCAGACAATGGGAATGGGATTGCCGCCATTATCCAGTCCCATCCGTCGCGAGAAAAAAGGGATCAATCGTTTAGAGTAGGGATTTGCCCGGTCGCCGTCCAGTCCGAATTGAAAATAATTGGCGCCGTCCAGAAAAAAATCGCGCTTTTCCGGAAAGTGCAGTTGAAACCGAGTAAGATTGATTTGTCGGCTGTCCACCTCGGTCTGGGCAAAGTCGGTGTTCACCGTCAACGCACTTTTCAATCCGGGCGAAACCTGGTAAAAGACATCGACGCCGGCATCTGTAGGGAATGCATTTTTCTCATTTATTTTCTGATTCACTCCCGCCAAGCCATAAGGACTGATATCCAGGCCGATACCCTGGGAAATGCCATCCAGACCGGTTAGCAATCCGCAATCGGATACCTGGAATCTGTAAGAGTCAAGATTTACCGAAGGCCAGTAGGTTGCTTCCAGCTTTTTTTTGATATGCCGAATGAGCTTTAATCCCCACGTCGTTTGTCCGGCACGAAAACTCAGCGTTTTGAAAGGAATCGCCAGTTCCGCATCCCAGCCCTGTGCATTGATGCTGGCTTTGCCGACCCACAGTCCATCCCATTGCTTGTTGAACGCGGCCCCGTTTTGACTGACAAGGGCGTCTCCATAAGAACCACGCGGCCCCACTTGAAACCAGTAGCCGTTGCGATGATCCAAAAATGTATCCAAAACAATTTGCACGCGATCATCCTGAGATAAATTCGCATCTCGCGCCAGCTCCTTGGCCGTTATGTCTTTCGGATCGATAGTACAGTGAAATCCGAAATAGATATTGTTTTTATCATAACTGATATAGCACGTTGTCGGTTCGGTTGCCGGTTGTCCTGTATCCGGCTCGCGCTGAACAAATTGATTTATAACCGCTGCATTTTTCCATTCCCCGGCTGTAACATGGCCGTCAATGCGCGGTGGTGTGCTGACAAAAACCGCTTTTACTGATTGTTGTGCTATTGATTGTAGTGGTACCCACAAAGTAATGAGGATAATAAGTGGCGAGAGTCGCGGGCTTTTCAAGTTTCATCCTCCAACAAATTTCGTTTTGAATCCCAGTTCCTGTAGCTTTTCTGCGATGCGCTTTCGATGGTCTCCCTGGATTTCTATTCGCCCCTGTTTTGCGGTTCCACCCGTACCGAGGTGTTGTTTGAGCTTTTTAGCAATATCAGCCAAATGCTGCGGATTAAGGGTCAGACCTTCGATAACAGTCACGCTCTTTCCTTTACGGCCTTTTCTGTCCAATAAAATTCGCGCTGTTTGCACGGCCTTGTCTTTTCCCCGGCGGGAACGGCCTTCGTCCGCCTTTTGTTTTTCCCTGGCCGCAGAAACCGCTTTTGAATCCGTAGAATAAACTAATCCGGAATTTTTATCCATAAATCAAAACCACCACCAATCAGAGTCACATTTTTTGATTATTAAAATTGTTGAATATAACGAAATTCTCTTTGATTCCAAATATTTCTTTACTGGAAAAGTGCCCCGAAGCAAATTTTGAATCCGAATGATGATGAGAGTGGAAAAATGGTCGAGCTTGAATCCGATAAGCATTTATTCTTATCGTGAGGGTGAGCAGTATGAGAATGCCGATACGGAAGAGGGTAACGAGGTTTTCGCCGGGTTAAAAATTGTTTGTGGCGTTTTTATCCGGCTCTTTCATGGGTCGATTTTTTTAAACGGCCAGCCCAATACGTCCGAATCCAGAGATGAGAGAAAAGAAGGCGCTCGAAGCTTTGCCTTTTGCCCTGACCTCTCTGTTCAAAATGGCTTTCAGCAAATCGTCCTTTGTTTTGCCTTCAAACTCCAGGTAAGCGTTACCCACTTCAAAAGGTGTGTGCGCATCGCTGCCGGCAGTAATGGGTGTCTTTAAACGATCTGCCAGGCTTTTTGCCATTTCATTGTCGCGCGGCTTGTACGAGCGGCCATTCATAACTTCGACAGCCAGGTTATGCCAGTTGTCAATATCCGCAAAAGCGCGAAATTCAATCCTGCGTTCAGAAAAAGGATGAGCAATGGAAACCAAACCTCCCTGGGCCTGAACCTCTTTTATAACATCACTCACGTTTTTGCTCTTGACCGGATTTTTCAGAAAAAGACAAAGCAATTCCCCAACGGCTTGCTTTTGGTGATATATTTTTACCTCTTGACCCCAAATAACCTGAACGGGATATTTCGGCGCATTTTCTGCAAATTCTTTCCATCCGGCAGTGGTGTCGTGATCGGTCACAGCAATCACACCAATGCCCCGTTCCGCAGCAGCGGCCAGGATCGATTCCGGTTTGGCAATTGCATCGTGCGAATAAATCGAGTGTATGTGCAAGTCGGCTTTCAATTGAAATTTCCCTCAGTAAGATTAAATATGGATTTCGCAGATAAGTTTAGTCTGAAAACCACAACTTTTTCAATTTTTAAGTGGTCTCCAAATTGTCTTTGATTTACATACAAACGATGTGCCAGGCGAGAGAAGAATGCAAGGAATGCCTTTAGTTGCTGAAAACATGAGAATTAAGAAAAAAAGAAAAGTCGAATAATCAGGCGACCAGACAAAATAACGCCCCAAGAAGCTTTCGGGTGCAAGTTTTTTGGGGCACAGTAAAAGCTGAGCAATATTTAATCCTCGTTCCCACGTTTTCAGACTGTGTGAAAACGATCAAATTCCAGGAGTGCAGCCCCTTTATGGGCTGCATTGAAACGCATAAAGGAGCCGCACTCCTCGTTTTCACACAGTCTGTTTACGTGGTAACGGATTTCCGGACGCTCTGCGTCCAGTTTACTGACATAAACTAAATATTACCATCTCTCAATACTCGACGCAGAGCGTCGAAACAAACATTCCCACGCAGGAGCGTGGGAACGAGAGAGAGAGACACTCTGATGAGTATGGAAATGAGAATATCACTTG
>JAADGR010000438.1:0-4309 GCA_013152225.1 Calditrichota bacterium | reverse complement strand
AAGAACCGTTGCCCGACCTGTCCGAAAAAATGTATCGCCTATTCAGCTTGGTGTAATACCAAATTTCTGCGCTGGGCATGTCGATATCCGTTGCCTGGCGTTCAACTTGATCGGGCGGACCATTTTTGATATAAACTTTGCCGCGATCTGTTTGCCACCCTTCGCGGCTCGTTGCAACTTCGGAAAAGTTTTTATTGGCAAAATCGATCCGGCGCAAAAACTCGTCCTTTAGTTCATTTTGCGGCGTACCAGGTGTGGGATCACGCGCTTCCCAGAATTGTTGCAAAAGTTTCTTTTTCTCCTCCCGGCTTGCTTTGCTAAACTGCTTGCTGATATCTTTATTGACAATAAGCCGAAGCTGCCGGATCGCAATATCAAGATTTTCACTTTTGAACGACATGTTTCCCCAGAAAACATTCCCCAGAAAACATTAAACTTTCGCCGGGCATTGGCGGCTTTGATCCCGTCACCTGAATGAAGCATCAGGACGTATTCTCCGGGTTTTTTGATAAATTTTTTAAAAGTAATGCATTTTGCAATAACGTCTTTTCTTTTAAATGTGCCGGAATCAGAGAAAATTTGCTTATTTTGTTTATCATATATCCTGTAATTCACTGAAATACTATCAGATGTTTGCGGCGGATAGATTTCAAAATATGCTGCAAAAGACGATCGGATATTGTTAAAGACTCCTTGCAAATTAGGGGTATAAGAATAATTGTTATGAACACATTTTATCTCATCGGCAAATACGATGTCGCTGAAACGAATTTGATCCGGAGAAAAACTCCTCAACTCAATCGAGTGTTTGCGTTGCAGACTTTTCTTTGATTCTTCATCGTATAAATTCACTATATAGTCATATTTCCCCGGGGGGAGTGAAAATGATATTTTATGGCGATGCGGATTGATGCGAGAGTTGGTCTCCTCAAATTGGGAAACGGTCACTGTGTTGCTGATAGAATTATTAGTGAGTGCTTCCCCCTTTTTATTGTAAATGGTTACACCGACTTCATATCGCGCTCTGTATTGATTTTCCGAATCGGATTTTACAAACGTTAAAATATCATTCACAACAGAGAACTGAAAATCGGCACGACTTTTTTTAAAATCTGTTGTGTCGGCAAAATTATAGACCTGGTAGAAAAACATTCTTCCGCCGAAATTATTACGGCGACCGGGGCCATGCCGTCCCTTGGTCATCTGCGCTGATGTCATATTGAAAAAAAGAAACAGTATCATCAGAGAAATATTTATCTTCTTCATCCTGCTATTCATCTCCCGAAAAAATATCGTCTAGTGTAAAACTTCCAGAACCTGAATTGCTATCTCATATTTATCTTTATTAAATGGTGGCATCAAATAAACACCGCGAACTTTTTCCATGGATTTTACTTTTAAAATTGCTTCCTGCGCAATTTGAATGCCGAGTTTTTTTGCATCTTCTTTGTCTTTTGCCTTTTGCATCTGCATAGCAATGGATTGTGGCACAGTAACTCCGGGCACTTCATTATTGAGGAACTCGATAGTCCTGAAACTCATCAAGGGCATAATGCCTGCCATGATCGGAATTTTTATGCTTTCTATTTTTTGGAAAAAGTGTTGCAGTTGATCAATATCAAAAATCGGCTGGGTTAAAATGTATTCCGCGCCGGCCTCAACTTTTTGATACAAACGATCTATTTCGAGTCCAATATCCACAGCACCGGGATTGGCACCAACACCGATATGCCATCCTGTTGGCGAACCGATGGGATTACCGGCGACATCGTAGCCATGATTCAAGCTTCTGATAATGCGCGTCAGGCCAATGGCATCCACATCAAACACTGCCGTTGCATCGGGATAATCACCTAATTTAGGCGGGTCTCCGGTAATGGCCAGGATGTTACGTAATCCCAGCGTATAAGCGCCAAGAAGATCGGACTGCATTCCCAAAATATTACGATCCCGGCAGCAATAATGCAAAATCGTTTCCACAGGTATGGAACGCTCGATGAGCTGCGCCAGGGCCATCGGTGACATTCGCGCTGAAGCGCGCGGACCATCCGGTATGTTGATGGCATCAACACCAAAACCAACGAGTTTTCTGACACCTGACAAAACAGCTTGCGGATTGATTCCACGCGGTGAAACAACTTCTACGGAGGTGACAAATTTCCTTTGCATCCGCGCAGCCAATGCCGATTTTTCCTCAAGCGGAATGACATCGACCTGTACTTCTTTTTTTGGCTTCAGAGATATGCTAACAGCGGTTTTGTGAGGCTGCATTGCCCGTACAGCATTAACGATAGCCTTGATGTGTGCAGGTGTCGTTCCACAGCAGCCGCCCACAATATTTGCTCCGGCGGTAATGAACCGTCGCGCAAATTCGGCATGGTATTCCGGCGTGGACATGTACAGATAGCGCCCCTCCACAACCCGCGGATTACCGGCGTTGGGTTGAGCCGAAATAAACTTGGCCCCGGCTTTTGATATTCTTTCAATAACATCGAGCATGGGCTGCGGGCCGACAGAGCAATTCGTACCAATAATATCGGCCCGGATATCTATCAGCTTTTGCACGACCGTTTCCACACTCAGTCCAAAAGGTGTTGTGCCGTCTTTATCAAACGTTATTTGCGATACGATAGGCATGTCGCATAACTCTTTAATGGCTTCAATGGCAGCAAGAGTTTGGTTAACATCCATAAAAGTTTCCAGGATGAACAGATCGACGCCGCCATCGATCAATCCCTCAGCTTGATCCCTGAAGGCCTGTTTTGCATCTTCTCTGGTCACTTTGCCCAATGGCGCCAACTGCACACCCAGGGGGCCGATAGAGCCGGCAATATAGATATCGTCGCCCCCGGCTTTCCGGGCATTTTCAGCACCCTGTTTGTTAATCAAGTGAACTTTATCTTCCAGTCCGTGAGGTTTGAGCTTGTAGTAATTGGCACCAAAAGTGTTCGTTTCCAGTATCTCCGCTCCTGCTGCTGCATATTCCCGATGCACATCCATCACAGTCTCGGGGCTGGAAATGTTGAGTTCGTCGAAACATCGATTAATAAAAACGCCGTGGGCATAAAGCATAGTGCCCATGGCGCCATCACAGACAACGATCGAGTCTTGCAGTTTTTTTAAAAATGGTGTTCTGTTCAAGCTTTCCTCATGAATTAAAAGTCCGCGCCCAACGACCATAGTACTGCGGGCGATTTTTCCGTTTTATAAAAATCGGTTCTCCATGCAAGGTCCATTCGCAGCAAGAAAAAGCCTAAATTAACCCGCGCCCCAAAGCCGATGCTGGCGAAGATATCTTGTGTTTGAAAAGAGACTGCATTTCTTTTTACAAAAGGTTTTAAAGACCTGTCTTTCGTTCTGTTCCAGGCCATAGCCATGTCCATGAACATTGCGCCGCCCACATTCCACAATTGAATTGGCAGCGGAAATCCCAAACTAAGCTGACGTACGAGAGGAAATCTGAATTCCACATTGGTCATCAAGTATCTCGTTCCCACAAGTTCGTAATAAGCAGCCCCGCGAAGCGGCATTTCAAATGAGGCAAAGTAAATGTCTTCTACGCGGTCGGCACGTATATTTCCTCTGTAGCCATAATTGATCCAATTAGACTCACCTCCGAGAAAAAACTTTGCCGGATGCGTGCCAAAGCTGGCACCACCTGCACCGCGCACTGCAAAGACATATTCCTTTTTAATGCGAAAATAACGCCTGTAATCACCGCGAAATGTTGTGAAACTAATGCCGTCTTTACCAATGGCCGGAGTAGCTGAGATGCTGATCGACGAACGGCCGCCATTGACGGGCCCGGTGTAACCCCATACTGTTGTGTCTTTTGAATAGGTTAAATTGTTCAACAGGAAAAAAAGATTACGGGGTGAAACGATATCATACTTTACTAACAAATCAACCAGATCATCGGAAATTTCCAGATAGGATCGACTAATGCCCATCAGGGATAATCCATAACTTATTCTCTGGTAGCGGTTGAAGGGGTTGCTGAGAAACATGGAGACGCCATAGTTGCGATCGCGTACCCAGCCGGCAGAAGAGTAAAAATAATAGGCATTGTGATATCCGGTTGCACCAAAGTCAAGACGATGCGGCAGGTATAAATAAGTCAGGGAATAGTCGGCGTTTCTAAAGTCGCCGAAAAGATTCAGACCGATATTCAGCCGCTGGTCGCCGAGAACATCGGACAGCATAATTGTCGTGTACCCCTGGGTGCCGAAAAATTGATTATAGCCCACAGTTCCATAAACGAGGTCTGGCGAAAACTTTACTTTATATTTGTGAACTTTGTATTCCCCTG
>JAADGR010000081.1 GCA_013152225.1 Calditrichota bacterium | reverse complement strand
GCGAAAGCCTTTTTTATATTCACTTTTGGAGAGCGGGGTTGGATAAACCAGGCCTGATTTTTTGCTGCCGGGTGTTGCCGAGCTATGGCTCTGGGATTCACCATAATAATCGCCCGGCCGATGAATGACCACCGCAGTAATCTCCGGCGGTAGATTGTTTTGAATATACGAGATTGTGACTTTATCAATAACAGGAGAATTCCCCTCCTTTTCTTCCAGTTCACACTTCCATTGTAAAAAACGTGCAACAGGGCTGGTTATTCTCAGATTCGCGCCTTTTTCAACACAAGCTTTCCATTCACTCCACGTTTTCTGGGGATGTTCTGTATTGCCGGAACGAGTGAAAAATCCGGCGTCTCCGGTTCCTTCCCAGGAAAGAATGCCCCAGGAAGAAAGTGCGCCGGTATCGATGGTTTCGGATTCAAAGCCGGCTTTTTTAACGCTTTTATTTTCGATGCGATAGCACCTTCCCATATTTGCGGTGCCAAGTAAAAGCGAACCGTTTGCAGCAAATGCGAGTGACGTAATTTGCGATTCTTCTGTAGACAGGAGCATGGATATTTCGCCGTCCCTTGTCACCCGGTACAATTTTCCTTTGTTCCCGGTGCCGACGATCATCTCTCCTTTGTTATTGCTAACCAGCGTCAAAATTTGTGCGTCATTGTCCAGCCAGAGGTTTTTCGCATAACCGTTTTTGTCGATCCTGAATAACGAAGTTTGTGCTTTTGCGGAGCGAAGCATTGATTCCGGGATAATAGATTGCGGCGCCAATGCAACTTCCGAACCTGTACCGGTTGCTTTCTTTTTGTTCGTGCTCGCCTGCTGTCCGGCTTGCTTTGCTGTCGTGCCGCCGGTCTGAGGAAATTGAATTCCCGATTCACCAAATGCTGCGGCAAAGATTTCTCCGTCCGGCGCAATGGCCAGACTGTGCACTTCTTTCATCTGGGTGTCGTACAATACATACGGCTTTGCATTCGCTGCAATTTTGTACACATATCCGTGGCCGCTGCTGCCCGCGTAGAGCAGACCGTTACCGTCAACAGCCAAACTGCGAATGTGCGTTTCATCGCTTTCGAGAAGCACCGAGCTTTTGCCCTTTGGGGTGATTTTGTAGACGCGGGCTTTTTCACCTGTTGCAGCATAAAGATTTCCTTTTCCGTCGAAAACAAGGCTCCAGATGTACTTTTCATCGGGATCGAAAAAGATACTGCTTTGCCCTTTTGCATCGATCTTGTAGATTTTGCCGTTCGGTGAAGTGGCCGCAAAAAGCTGGTTATGACGGTCAATCACGAGTGCATAAACTTCCAGTTCTTTTGCATCGAAAAACAGAGAAGAATCTCCATCAGCCGAAATTTTGTAAATGCGGCCGTCATTTCCTGTTCCAAGGTAAACATTGCCTTTGCTGTCCTCGGCAACAGCCCAGACAAAAGGGTCGCCGGTGTCGATGAGCCGACTTTTTTGCGGTGCAAGTGTGATCTTGCCGTTATACAGGATTGAGATGTTTTTAAAAGTTCCTCTTTCAAAATCCGTGCGCGAATTATGCGAAAGGATTCGAGGCGTCGACGCATTTGCGAAATTGATTGCAATTCCGAACAAAATGATTGAAAATATTTTAAATATTCTCATTAGGAATTTTCCTGAATTTAGAATAAGATTGATTACCAGAAAACGGGCTGTGCAGATTTTTTCGATTTCTCACTTTTGGGGATTGAAGCTTTTTTCGGTTTTTTGATTCGAACGCTCAGACGCCTGGCACCGGAGATGACATAGTCCGTCGGAATCACATCTTCGAAAAGAACACGATCGCGCAGACGTTTGGAAACGCCGCTGGATCTCCTGGAATCCATAACTTTCATAATTGATGGCGGAAGGTCAGAAAGTTCTTCCCCGTCAATGATCAATCCGCTGTCGCGCAGTCTGAATTGGATATAAATATTGTTATTTTTTCTTCGCTCTTTCAAAAGTTTTAATAAATGATCAAAATCGACCGGACGGAATTTATCCGGATTTACGCGCAGTTCATACTGGGTTAATGAAGCGCCGCTGGAAATGAAAATAACTAAACTGCTTGCATCCAGGTTTTTCGGGATATGATATGTTTTGATGAATTTAATGTCTTTGTTTTCTACGGTTTTTAGCCGGAATGAGAGAATGAGTGAATCGCCCGGACTAAGTTCTGTTTTGTCCTGCCAGATCGAATGAATCTTGGCCGTTTTTTCTCCCGGCACTTCAGTTGCCGAAATTTCAATATTTTTAACTGCCGGAGCTTTAAAGTCATTGACCATGAGCACACCGAGGGCGCTGGCAATGAGATCCGTGGCCGCATTTGCATCCATACCGACACCAAAAAATCCCAGTCGCTGCCTGGAAGAAAAAAAGTCGTCGGCCCTGACGATACGGCCATCGGCAAGGTTTATTGTTGTTTGCAGCGAGAGCGAGTTCATTTCGCCGGCAAGACGCGCAGAGGTCAGCGCCTGGATTAAAGCGATTCGCAGATAAAAAGGAATCAAATTATTCAGCGCCGGGTCGGATGCCATTTTGAGATGAAATTCCTTTTTGCCGCTGACCGGCGAATGGAACTGCAAATGTACGGGGATAAGTACCGGTTTGATCGAAAGATCGCCCATCATTCCCGTCAGTCTGTCCTGGCGAAAACTGCCGACGATATCCGTGGAAACAACCATTTTACTGGAGCCCATATAACTTGGCAAAGTCGCCAAAACTTTTGTCCGGGCTAGGGGCAGTTGTATCGGACCTAAATTGAAAACATAGTGGCCAAAGGCGAGCATTTTGTTGTTATCCACAGCCGTGACTGTACCGCTGGCTTCGATGCCATAATCTCCGCTAACGAAAACAATTGATACAGCAGAGCCGGGCTTGAAAGGTTCCTGCAAAGATGCTGACCCGGAAGAATTGCTTCCTCCCTGAACCATAGTGAAACCCAGAGATTCAAAAACCGTTTCGTACGGCCGGAGTGTTTGCGGAGTAAAGCCCGCAAAAACAAGCGGGGCCTGAATCATCTGCAATGAGCTGCTTGCATGATTTGCGGAATATTGCATATTTGAAATAATATCACTCCAGAAATGATCTTGTGTACCGCACAAAGCCGCCTGGAGATATTGCGGCAGGAGGGAAGCTCTTATCGGTGCTTCAATTTCTCGCACAGATTCTTTTTTGGCAACCTGAATCATCTCTGCGATGGGCATGACACCGCCAATAGGTTCTTTCATAAACTGGCCGAACCTGTAAGCCAAAGCGCCCACGAGTTTATTATCAATGTAAACCGGGCTGCCGCTCATACCGCTAACCACGCCGGTTTTCTCCGCCTCTTTACCGGTCAGGCGAACGAGGACAATATCTCGCTGCGGATAAAAGTTTTTAACAATGTCTAAAACTTCGACCCCGAATTCCTGTATCTTGTCGCCATAAAAAATGGTTTTTCCAATACCTTTCATGCCGGGTTTTATTTCGGATATCGGCATGGTCGGCATATTCCATTCTGCTTCTAATATCGGGATTTTGCAAAATATTGATATTAAAATGACCACTTTAAAGGATATTTTAAATATTTTGGTCATTCTTTATTCTTTCTGTTTTTTTCTCGGTTTAACAATCTGTTTTATCAAAAAGGGTAGCCGGCCAGTTTTTTATCGTCGCTGCCGGGCTACCCTGCACAGTTACTTTTTATTGTAACTACTCGCGCGGTGTCATTCAGTACGAATCTTGTTGGGGAAATGCGGAAATGATATTTCCATAGTCAAATTGCATTTCCAAGTGTCTCGTGCAGACAGGCACCGATTAATCGTTATTTTCAGTCTTACGAGCGGGTTAGTTGGGTATGTTGTAAAAAGATAAAATATATCAATTTAATCGCATGGAGTCAAGCTAAAACTCCAG
>JAADGR010000406.1 GCA_013152225.1 Calditrichota bacterium | reverse complement strand
TCTTTTTCTCTTACTACAGCAAGTGAAAAACAAAACGATCGCACACTTTTGGCACCGACATGGTCTCTTGAAAAACTTGCCGATGCACCGGCTAAAATGCACATCGAACCGGCGCTCGTCTATCGTTACGGTAAAGCCATCGGCGACCAGACAATGATGCAATTTGCTGCTTTTGAAGCAAAGCAATACGATTATGACTCCGGTACTCTCCCCGGAAATTTTGGCCGTCTCAATCGATAACTCCCTGCATTGTTCAGCGTAAAAGAACTTCTCTCTACTCCTCCTGCCGAACCATTACTCCGGGATGTATGGCTGCCGGATATTCAGGTCATGACTGCACGATCAAAAAGCGGACAGTTCAAAATAAAGATCGGAGAAAAATGAGTACGGGAACAAGCGCCGGGGCATCCTGCTACCGGAGTTTTTGGACAATAGATTCGGAGGCATTATGAATTTCAGGATATATATTTTTTGTCTTGTGTTTATTTCTCTTACTCCATCCTTTTCTCAAAATCTGCCCGTAACGCCTGTACCATCCACAAAAACTGTTCGGGGATTAAAGGACACCGTGGGCTTTGCCATTTCTGCTGCGCAGATGGATTTGGTTGTCAAATTGAGCCGGGAAGCGGAGGAGAAAAACCTGGCCGCAAACAAGCAGAAGTATCAACTCACTCCCGGGACTCGGTTCATAGCCGGCATTTCGCCGCACGATGATTACATTTATGCCGGGCCGGTCTATGTCCATCTTTTCCCATACATCAAGGCAAAACGAATCGTCATTTTTGGCGTTTCTCATTATGCGCGTCATTGGAACGTGGAAAACACGTTGATCTTTGATGCATTTAAAGATTGGCACGGCCCGTACGGAAACATTCCTGTATCCGGCCTTCGGGAAGAAATCCTGTTAAAACTGCCTCCATTGGATTATATCATTTCCAACCCAATTCAGGCGGATGAACACTCTGTGGAAGCTCTTATCCCCTGGCTGCAATATTATCATCGCGATGTGGAAATTGTTTCCATACTGGTGCCGTACATGCGCTGGAGCAAACTGGATAGTCTTTCCAATGATCTTGCTCACGTTTTAGCGGAAACCATTCAACGACACGGCTGGAAGTTAGGCAGCGATATTGCTTTTCTCATCTCCAACGATTGCTCTCACTATGGCGACCAGGGATGGGGCGGACGAAACTTTGCTTCTTTTGGCGCGGATTGCTCCGGTCTGCAAAAAGGGACGAATCGAGACCGCAGCATCGCGCACAGCACGCTCTGCGATAGTCTGACCACAAATAAGGTGCATAATTTTTACTCCCGCGTTCTCGACCCGGCGGATTATCACAAATACAGGGTCGTCTGGTGCGGCAGGTTTGCCGTACCTTTCGGTGCCAATACGCTGGCTCAGCTGATGAAATCACTGAACCATAAGCCACTCACCGGCACGTTCTTGCGCTACGGCGACAGCGTTGAGCTGGGTGAACTGGCTGTCCGTAGAGTAGGATTGGGCGTTACCGCTCCTGCCAATTTGCACCACTGGGTGGGGTATGTGGCGATTGGGTATTGGTAATTTACTTAGGTGCAAACACACAAACAGTTATGAGGGCGACCCGCCGGTCGCCCCCACTCATCCTGTGCAGATCAGCCCAACTATACCCCAACACGCCAACACGGCCACGGGAATTTAAAAATTGTATGATCATTAAATTAAAGAAGGAATGAAACGTGGTATATGACCCGAAAAAACATCATCGTCGTTCCATTCGATTAAAAGGATACGATTATTCCCAACCGGGGTGGTATTTCGTGACCATTGTGATCCAAAATCGGGAAATGTTATTGGGGGATGTGGTGGATGGAGAAATGATTTTCAATGTGTTTGGGAAAACAATCAATTATCAATGGCAAAAATTACCGGAACATTTTAAAAACATCAGACCGGATGAATATCAAACCATGCCCAATCATTTCCATGGGATTATTCATATTGTAGGGGGTAGGGGCGATGCATTCCGACCAAAATAATCGAAAATATAATAGAAATGCGTCCGAGAATGCATCGCCCCTACGGCCCCATGGCACCCCCCCTGGTTCGTTGGCCGCCATCATGCAAAACTTTCAATCGGTTACAACGCGAAAAATAAACCGCATCCGTAAAACACCGGGCGTCCGTTTATGGCAACGCAATTATTGGGAACACATCATCCGCAATGAAACCGAATTAAACCGCATCCGGGAATATATTATCAATAATCCGGCAAGGTGGGAAGATGATCGCTATAATGAAAATAATTAAAATAAAATCCCGCCCAATTTTGTTTCACCAACCAAAGCATATCAAAATAATAAAGGAAAAATAATTTTGAAAAATTTCATTTTCATCTTAACGATGGCATTCTTTGCTTTAATAATTTACGGTGATCTGAGAGCGGACAAAAATAAAAAGGCTGATATGAACAATCCTGATTTACAAAAAGCGACATTTGCCGGCGGGTGTTTCTGGTGCATGCAGCCGCCGTACGATCAATTGCCGGGGGTGGTTTCCACGACTGTTGGCTATACCGGCGGAGATGTTGAAAATCCAACCTACCAGGAAGTGAGTACCGGAAAAACGGGACACGCCGAGGCGGTACAAATCCTTTTTGATTCGACCAAAACCAGCTATTGGGAGCTACTGCAGGTTTTCTGGCACAACATTGACCCGACCAATCCCTACGGGCAGTTTGCGGACATTGGCTCGCAATACCGCACCGCTATATTTTATAACGATGAAAAACAAAAAGAATTGGCTGAAAAATCCAGGCGGGAACTGGAAAATTCCGGCAAGTTCGACAAACCCATTGTTACGAAAATTATCAGGGCTTCAACGTTCTATCCTGCCGAAAAATATCATCAAGAGTATTACAAGAAAAATCCTTCTCACTATAATCAATACAAAGTGGGCTCGGGACGGTCAGGTTTTCTGAAGAAAAAATGGAGTGAAGAAAAGTAGGTATTCGCAAAACCTTGCTTTTAATATTTTTGTATCCGGATGCGTCTTTTTCCACGATGACCATTATGTTTTCGTGGATGGAATTCCGATCATTGTGCGATCGGCATAAAGGCAGTTCATAAAAGGCCGGCATTCCAACTATTACATTTTTGCAGAACGGATCACTTGTCAGTTCCATCCTCCCCAGTTTCATCTAATTCCCCGTCCCGAACCCACATAAATTTGCGGCGAAGGGTTTTGGCATAGTAGCGCTCCAGAACATCATAGTCCACACTTTTACCCCAATTATAATAAACACGCGGATCAATGTAGGATTTCTGGCTTGTGCCCAGATTCCAGGTACGGTTCTGCAGGGCAATTGCTTTTTGCACTTTTAATTTGCCCAGAGAAATTTGTGCTTTTTCCTGCATCTGCTTTGTCTTTTCAATACGTTTCATTTTGGAATCGATACGCTTTTTGTAGCCAAGACCAATCTTTTTTAGTTTATCCATCGTCGCGGCTGCCGCTTTTTTTTCTTTCGCTTCTATGCGCAATTCTTTCAATTCCTGCACCAGGTCTTTTTCTCTTTTTTTCAGAGTAGCGATGCGGTCTTTGACACGCCGTTCACGTTCCTTGTATTTCACTTTTCGCTGCGCCCAATTTTTCGGCGGCTGCTTGGTATGATTACAAAGAATCGCGGCCTCAAGATTGGCTTGAACCGCGGCTTCCCATTTGCGATATTCGGGATCGGATTTAACGACTTGCGAACTCTCCAAAGTTTCTTTTACCACACGCGTTGCGTGGTGGGTTCGAAACACCTTGGCTGTGAGTCCATGGAGCGATTCGGAAAGAAAAGCATTGACATTTCGACTGGTAACATCCGGGAACAACTGCGGCTTGTCGTAAATGGAATGTTTTTTCCTGTTTCGGCCATTGCTGGAAGGACGGGCATTTTCCATCAGTTCTCTCAGGTTTTTTTGCACCACGTCCGGAAGATTAATTTTCTTATGCCAAAGCACCGAGTCCTTTCCCAGGAAACGAAACTCGGCCGTCCCATCGTCGTGCAGCTTGACATGTTCCGGACGTAAAGTCGTGGCACCAACTGTATCCGCTTCGTCCGGGTCCTTCTCATCACCGACGCGAAGGCAAAGCGCATCGATCAAATAGCAGGCCGTTGCGATTTTTCTTCTGCGCAAATTTTCATCCACCAGGCCGGAGTGGATGTGTTCCCGGACTGCTTCTATTTTTTCATGCAGTTCCGTGGCTTTGTCGAACTTTTGCGCCTCTCTTGCCTGCTTGATGGGCGCTGTATCGTGCAACCAGATGTACTTTAATCTGCGTGAAAGTTTATCCTCCCAGCGCGCCACCCAAAGCGAATCCGGTTGCCAAATAATTTCCTTCCAGTCTCCTTCCGGTCGCGGCGCATCGGGACTCAGATTGAGCGTGACATCATTTTTCTGTGCACCCTCCTTCCATCGGCCACGCATGGGATGTTTACCACGCCCCATAAAAATGCTGCTGGGTTCCACAAGATAGTTCGCCAGTTCAATCCGTTCCCCATCGGCAACGGCATATCCATATTCTTCTTTTAGCGCTTCGCGAATTGCCTTTCTTTCGGCGGCAAGTGCTTTGCGCTCTTCTTTTGTCATTGCCGCTTTTTTTTCTTTTTCCGTTTCAACCACGTTTATAAGAGGTGTGAAATCCACTTCATCAATTTTTAGCGGCGAATCGATATCCAGAGCCTTGCTAAAATCCAACATGAAATTTTTAATGAAAACCAAATCTTTAACATACGGCGTTCCCTGCTTTCGTGCCCAGGCAAATGCCATTTCTTCCTGTTTCGGATTCAACTTGAAATCTTTGCCACGAATTTTAATAACCAAACCCCGGTATTCCGGCGGTTCGGGAATAACGACTCCTTTGTGAACAAGCTGCTTTAACAATGCATCTTTCCTTTGAATGGTAATTGAATTGAGAAATTAATTATTGAATCGGCAATCGCCGCATTGAATAAACAAAATTTTTGCAAATATGCAAGGGTTTTATGAACCCGGGGCAATAATACTTGTTATGTATGAGTGATTTGTAAAAAGTCGAAAAGCATGTCATCGCGAGGAGCGAAGCGATAGTTTATCCCGAATCATCGGGAAAGCGATCCCTAAAAAACAGCACCTTGTTCGACATCCAGATTGCTTCGCTTCGCTCGCAATGACAATCATTTGCTACATTTTAACCCTCAACGAGTATTGTAACCAAAATCTTACGTTAATCTATTATTGCTCCCGGTACGCCGGAGGAACGAACACGGACGCAGCGCCGGCTTTTTTCAACATTTGAAATGAAAGTCGATTACTGTTTTCAATAATTTTCCTTTCATCTACATTCACGAGTTTGTAATCGCGGACGACAATACGGCCGTTTACGATGGTCATCCATGCGCCGTGGTTGTAGCCGGAAAAAACGATGGCCGCAGGAGGATCGGACAGTGCGCCCGAATATTCCAGCTTGTCCAGATCGAAAACAGCGATATCCGCTACCTTTCCAACCTCTATCGAGCCAATATCATTTCTGCCCAAAACTTTTGCAGATCCAAGGGTTGCCATTTCCAGAACATCACGGGCGGTCATTGCATCTGCTCCGTATTTGACCCGCTGGAGCAGCAGAGCCAGGCGCAGTTCACCGAGCAAGTCCGAAGTATCGTTGGAAGCCGATCCATCCACGCCAAGTCCCACGGCAATGCCCAAATCACGCATTTCCCTGATTCGCGCAATACCCGACCCCAGGCGCATATTCGATGCCGGACAGTGGGCGATGCCGATGCCGTAATCCGCCAACGCCTGCAGTTCATCATCATTGAAATAAATGCCGTGCGCGTACCAGACGTCCGGGCCGACCCAATCCACATCTTCCATAAGCGCAAATGGACGCTTTCCGAATTTTTCCAGACAAAACTTTTCCTCGTCAAGCGTCTCGCACAAATGCGTGTGCAAACGGACGTGATGTTTGCGCGCCAGTTTAGCGCTTTCCTTCAGTACACGCGGAGAAACGTTGAAAGGAGAACACGGCGCCACGTGAATTTGTTGCATAGAACCATCCGATGGGTCATGGTATTTACGGATCGCTTCTTCCGTTTGCAGCAAAATGTCATCATCATCCTGCACCACACTTTCCGGTGGCAGGCCTCCTTGTTTTTTTCCCATGGACATAGACCCGCGCGTTGCCGAGAAACGAATCCCTAATTCTCCTGCTGCTTTAAATTGCATGGCCGGAATGACGGCCCCATCGATAGATCGCGGATAGAGATAATGATGATCCGTTGTTGTGGTACATCCCGTCTTGAGTAATTCTCCCATGCCGAGCAACGAAGAATAATAAACAATTTTTTCGTCCAAAAATCTCCAGATTTCATACAATTGCACCAGCCAGTCAAACAGCTTTGCATTTTGAACGGCGGGGATATTTCGTTGTAAAGTCTGAAAAAAATGATGATGCGTATTAATCAGTCCGGGGATAACCAGTTTATTACGACAGTCAATCTTTTCGGTAGTCCCCGGAGTATCAAGATTACGGCCAATGGCTTTAACCCTGTTATCTGAAATATAAATATCAACGCCCGATAATTCATCGCGCCGGTCATTTTGCGTCAGCAGCGTCATGCAATTTAAAAGTACGATATCCGCCATAGATCCAAAATATGATTATGCAGATATTTCAGCTATTGCAAAATTTCGGTAATAATCGGAGTGCAATCCCTTTATGGATTGCACTGCGGCGCATAAAGGCGCCGCACTCCTTGCCGAAAAGATATTTAGCTGAGTCATTTGCATGATCATAATCCAAAATTATTTTTTTTTAACACTCGTTTATCTAGTCTACTAATATATTCAAATTTTTCAAAAAAAGCAAAGCAACAAATTGATTGACTCCATATTAAAAAATTAGTACTTTTTTAGTCATCATTTAAAAGGAAAAAGAGTGACTGAGAATAAACGACATATTTTATGGGTCGATGATGAAATCGATCTTTTGCGGCCGCATGTCATTTTTCTTAAAGAAAAAGGATATGATGTGATGACGGCAACCAATGCCGAAGATGCCATCGATATGGTAAAGCGCAACGAGTTTGACCTTGTCCTTTTGGACGAGATGCTGCACGGCATGGACGGTTTAACGGCTTTGAACGAAATGAAAGATCTGCGCCCGGGCCTGCCGGTGATCATGGTTACCAAAAGCGAAGAAGAATCGTTGATGGAGGAAGCAATTGGCTCCAAAATTGATGATTATTTGACCAAACCCGTCAATCCAAGCCAGATACTCCTGGTTTGCAAAAAGATTCTGGAGAGCAAAAAAATCGAGGGTGAACGAATATCCCGCGACTATGCGAAGGAATTCAATCAAATTGCTATGCGCATCATGGAACCGCTGGAATGGGAAGATTGGGTCGATATTCATTTCAAACTTTCACAGTGGGATGTCGAACTGGATCACCACCCGGATCTCGGGCTTAAGCAGACATTATACAATCAGAAACGGGATTGTAACTCGGAGTTCGGGCGATTTATCGAGCGCAATTATGAAAGCTGGATGAACAGTAAAAACAGGCCGGACTTGTCTCCAGATATTGTTCCCCGTTTTGTTCTTCCTCATGTTCAAAAAGGCAGTAAAACCGTGCTGTTGATATTCGACAATTTGCGCCTGGACCACTGGTTTGTTTTCGAGCCCTTACTGAGAGACTATTTCCGCATTACGCGCAATTATTATTGTTCCCTGCTGCCAACGGCGACGCCATATTCCAGAAATGCAATTTTTGCCGGTCTCTTTCCAAACGAAATTGAAAAACTTATTCCACTGTTATGGAGAGAGGGAAGCGAAGAGGATGATTTCAGCCGCAACCGCTACGAGCATGAATTGCTGGAGCAACAATTGGTGCGCATTGGCGTTAATTTGCGGCCCGGCCCCAAATACGCAAAAGTTCTGAATAATCAGGAAGCCGTCATGCTGGAGCGGAAAATACAGGAATATGCAGATGTCCCTTTGTCGGCTATTGTGATTAACTTTGTCGATATTTTGGCGCACACTCGCAGTTCTTCGGCATTGATCAAAGAGATGATCCCAAACGAAGCAGCGTTTCGTGCGATGACGCGCTCCTGGTTTGAGCACTCGCACATTTACAGCGCCTTGCGGCAACTGGCGGAGAACGGCAATACCATCATCATCACCTCCGACCATGGCAGCATTCGCGGCCTGCACGGCACAAAGGTGATCGGTGATCGCGAAACGTCAACCAGTTTGCGCTACAAATACGGCAGAAATTTAAAAGTCAATCCCAAGCACGCTATGATTATCAAGGAGCCGAAAAAATTCAATCTACCGGTGCGTGGTGTCAATACAAATTATATTATCGCAAAAGAAGATTATTATTTTGTTTACCCGACAAATTATCATTATTACTTGAACTATTACGCAGACAGTTTTCAGCATGGCGGTATTTCATTGGAAGAAATGGTACTCCCGGTCATAACATTGGAAGCCAGGTAAAAAAAGATTTTAAAAACAGCTAGGCAAAAAATAAATGAAGACTCGTCCTCATTGGCCCCGCGAACAAAATTTATCAGCGAGAGCCGGGAGGAGACAATAAAATTCGGAAAACATTTCTCCTCGGAACTGCGCCCCGGAGATGTTGTTGCGTTTTACGGAAATTTGGGAAGCGGCAAGACAACGCTGATTCGCGGCATTTGTGCCGGGCTTGATGTGAACGAGGTCGTCACCAGTCCGACATTTACACTGATCAATGAATATCACGGCAAGTTCCCTGTTTACCATTTTGATTTTTATCGTCTCTCATCGGAAATGGAACTGCACGACCTGGGAGTGGAAGAGTATTTTAACGGCGATGGAATTTGTCTCATCGAGTGGCCGGAGGGGGTTCATGACCTGCTGCCCGAATCCCACATTGAAATCCATCTCACAGCACGATTTGAGCCGGGTTGGGAGAATAAGAGGGAGATAAAGGTTCTGGCCGGACAAAAATAGTTCCGGCAAGCTATTTATTCTCTTTTCAAAGAAGGTCTTTGGTTAAATGACATCTAAACCGTTGGAAAAAATAGTTCAGGAGTTACCACCTGACATTTACGAAGAGGTTCGTGATTTTGCACAATTTTTGCTTTCCAAGCGAACTCGTCGAGGCAAAAAAACATTACGCCAAAACTGGGCAGGTGCATTATCAAAGTACCGCGATCAATACACTTCCGTTAAATTGCAGCATCAAGCGGCAAATTGGCGGGACAAGTAATGTATATAGTGGACACTAGATGATTATTTTAGGAATTGAAACTTCAACGCAAATTTGCAGCACGGCACTGATCGGAAACGATACTTTGCTGACTGAATATCGCTTGAATATTAAAAATGCGCACGCCGGCAAACTTGTCGGAGCGATTGAAAAAATATTGCGAGATGCTGATGTCAAATTGCAGGAATTATCAGGGATTGCTGTTTCCATCGGGCCGGGTTCTTTCACAGGTTTGCGCATCGGTCTCTCCGTGGCAAAAGGCCTGGCTATGCCGGATTCAATACCCCTTGCAGCGGTTCCAACGTTGACAGCGCTCGCCTCTCAGGCACCCATAGCGGACGGCGTGGTTTGTCCGCTTGTTCGTTCACGGGCTAAAGAATTTTATTCAGCGCTATATCGACGGCATCAATTTGTGGATGAACAACTCGAGGACGTTCATGTGCTGCAAACAGACGAGTTGCAAAGTTTTATTCCTGAAAATGCCCTGCTCATTGGCGATACCAATGCTTTGCAAGAACAGGGTTTTGATTTGAGTGATTTTCAAACCGCACCTGAGCAGTATTCTTTGCTGAGCGGCTACACCATCGCACGGCTGGGTGCCGCACTTGTATCGCAGGGTAGAACAGAGAATCTTGATACTATCGAGCCGCTCTACCATCAGGATTTCATTGCCGGTAAACCCAAAAAGTCAATTCTTTTTGCGAAATAATGGCTTCAAAGCATTTAAACTTTGCGGCGACATTACGCAAATTCACAGACCCCGTAACCGGCAGAATATTAGAGATGCGATGCATGGCGCTTGACGATCTTGATCAGGTTTGCTTGCTTGAGGAAAAAATATTTCCCAGCCCATGGCCTCTCGACGCTTTCATGGCTGAATTGATGGCGACTTATTCTCATTCATTCGTTGTCCGGGATGGAAAAGTTGTTGCTGCTTATGCCGTTACCTGGTTTTTGGATGAGGAATTTCATCTCTCCAATATTGCTGTGGATGACACATATCGCAAACGTGGAATTGCCACATGGATGATGACAGAATTTTTGCAAATGTGTCGAAAAGCTGGAATTAACATAGCACATCTTGAGGTTAGAAGATCGAACAAGAGCGCTATCAAATTATATCGCAAATTTGGTTTTAACGTCACAGGTGTCCGCAAAAACTATTATGAATCTGAACACGAAGATGCCTTGATGATGAGTTGCAAGCTATAAAAATTTATTTCGGAGTTATTATGGAATGGTTTAAACGTGTCAAGCGAGGATTCGCTACACAGGTTAAAAAAGAACTGCCCAATGGAGTGTGGATCAAATGTGATCATTGCGGCGAAATATTGTATAAAAAAGAACTGGACCGCAATCTCAACGTTTGCACGAAATGTGATTATCATTTTCGAATAAACAGCGACGGCTATATCAGCCTTTTGGCAGATAAAGGAACGTTTAAAGAATTTAATAGCAATATAAAATCCATAGATAAGCTGAAATTCAAAGACTCTAAAAAATATTCGGATCGTCTCAAAGATGCAATGCATAAAACAGGTTTGAGTGAAGCCGTCAGAACCGGGACTTGCACGACGAACAAAATTCCTGTCGTTCTTACTGTCATGGATTTTCGATTCATCGGCGGCAGCATGGGATCGGTTGTTGGCGAAAAAATCGCGCGTGCCGCGGACAAGTCATTGGAAACAAGGGTGCCACTCATCATTGTTTCGGCTTCCGGAGGTGCGAGAATGCAGGAAGCCGCACTATCTCTCATGCAAATGGCCAAAACATCTGCGCGGCTGGGCATGCTCGAGGATGCAAAAGTTCCCTACATTTCTATTCTAACCCATCCGACCACCGGCGGCGTAACTGCAAGTTTTTCCATGCTCGGTGATGTTATTCTGGCAGAACCTGGTGCACTCATCGGCTTTGCCGGGCCGCGCGTTATAAAACAAACCATCGGCCAGGATTTGCCGGATGGATTTCAGAGATCCGAGTTTCTTCTGGAACACGGCTTTGTGGATGCCATCATCCATCGCAAGGATATGAAAGAACGAATAAGACAAATATTGACTTTTTTCCCAATTGAAGATACAGCAACCGGAAAGTAAAGTATTGTGAAAATATTATTAACAAATGATGACGGCATCAATGCGCCGGGTTTAGCCGCGCTGGTCGCCGAGATTTCAAAATTCGCAGACATAATCGTTGTTGCCCCGGCAACGGAAATGAGCGCCGTGGGGCACGCCATCACGCTCAGTGACCCGCTGCGCGTAAGCAAATATCATAAAAACGGCACTTTCTTCGGCTATGCTGTGAGCGGCACTCCGGCAGATTGTGTCAAAATCGCTCATTATGCACTGCTCAAAGATCAGCCCAAACCCGATGTTCTTATATCGGGAATCAACCTGGGTTCCAATACGGGCATTAATACAATCTATTCGGGAACTGTTTCCGCAGCAACCGAGGGAGCAATCATCGGCATCCCCTCATTTGCCGTTTCGCTGGCGACCTATACAAACCCTTATTTTGACATTGCCGCGGAATTCGCCGGAAAAATAGCGCGGCTGCTGCCAAAGATGAATCTGCCCGAGGGTGTATTTCTGAACGTAAACGTCCCTCCCGTTACACGCGAGGAAATCAGGGGCGTTCAGATTACACGACAGGGCAAGACAAATTACATGGAAAAATTCGATGTCCGTAAAGACCCGCGACAAAGGGACTATTATTGGCTCACCGGCGAAAAGGAGGCGGTAGAGCAGGAAAAGGACGTCGATGATCGCGCAATTCTCGAAAACAAAATTTCAATCACTCCCGTCCACTATGACTTGACGTATTATCCTATGCTCAAAGAGCTCGAGAATTTGCAAATTAAACTCTAACGAACAGATGAACAATGACTCACAAAGAACTTGTACTTATCCTGGATTTCGGTTCCCAATACACCCAACTCATTGCCCGCCGGATCCGCGAATTGGGCGTCTATTCGGAGATCAAACCTTTCGATATAGACGTTGAGGAAATTAAAAAACTGAATCCCAAAGGGATCATCCTTTCAGGAGGACCCTCCTCCGTTTATGCACAAGACGCCCCGCTGCCATCTCGCGAACTATTTGACATCGGTTGCCCTATTCTGGGCATTTGTTACGGGCTGCAAGTGATGGCTTACATGCTCGGCGGCGAAGTCGATCCCGCGCAAAACCGCGAATATGGCCGGGCGGTACTAACAATTGACGACCATTCGGATTTGTTCTTCCAACTCCGGGATCACATCGATGTGTGGATGAGTCATGGTGATCATCTCACTGCATTTCCGCCGGCATTTGAAATGATTGCCCATACTGCCAATTCGCCCGTTGCTTCAATGCGAAATCCCGGGAAAAAATGGTATGGCATCCAGTTTCATCCGGAGGTTGTTCATACGCCGCAGGGCAATAAAATTTTAAATAATTTCGTATTCAAAATATGTCAATGTGCCGGGGACTGGAATCCCAGTTCTTTCGTGGAAACAACGATTCAGGGAATTAAAAATCAACTGGGCTCCGGAAAAGCCTTGTGCGCGCTAAGCGGCGGCGTCGATTCGACAGTGGCTGCATATCTTGTCGCCCGGGCGATCGGGCGCCAACTCACCTGCGTTTTTGTGGATACCGGATTATTGCGGGAGGGCGAAGCAGAACAGGTTTGCAAGTATTATGAAAAGGCCGACTTTGAATTTCGCTTTGTGGATGCCAGTGAACGATTTTTGCAGAACCTGCAAGGCGTCATTGATCCCGAGCAAAAGCGAAAAATTATCGGCGAGGAATTCATACGCGTCTTTGAAGAAGAAGCGGAAAAAATTGGTGATGTCAAATTTCTTGTGCAGGGAACGCTCTATCCCGACGTCATCGAAAGTGTTTCCACACGCGGGCCATCGGCGATGATCAAATCACATCATAATGTCGGCGGACTGCCGGAAAAAATGGGGCTGAGCCTTTTGGAGCCGTTGCGAGAACTTTTCAAAGATGAAGTACGCCGCGTTGGACGTGAGTTGCACCTGCCGCAAAACATTCTCGGAAGGCACCCCTTCCCGGGGCCGGGATTGGCCGTGCGCATTCTCGGAGAAATTGACGAGGAACGGTTGTCCATTTTGCGTCCGGCAGATCGGATTTTTATCGAAGAATTGCAAAGGAACGAACAATATGATAAAATCTGGCAGGCTTTTGTGGTTCTTTTGCCCATCCAAACCGTCGGTGTAATGGGGGACGAACGGACTTATGAAAACGTGATTGCTCTCCGTGCGGTCACCAGTATAGACGGGATGACGGCCGATTGGGCGGAAATTCCGAATGATTTACTGGCTAAGATTTCCAACCGAATTATCAATGAAGTAAAAGGTGTGAACCGGGTCGTTTACGACATCAGTTCAAAACCCCCAAGTACCATCGAGTGGGAGTAAAAGAATTATGTGCGGAATCGTTGGTTATATTGGCGACCAGCAAGTTGCCCCAATCTTGTTGAATGGATTAAGCCGTCTTGAATATCGTGGTTATGATTCTGCCGGCCTGGCTATTTTCGACGGCAACACAGTGAAAACCGTCAAAGAGGTCGGCAAAATTTCCCGTTTGCGTGAATCTTTGAGCGGCAACTCGATGAAAGGTTCCGTAGGGATCGGGCACACGAGATGGGCAACCCACGGAGAACCCAATGAAACAAATGCGCATCCGCATCTTGACTGCCACGGTACGTTGGCCATAGTGCACAACGGCATTATTGAAAACTATGAAGTTCTTCGCGATGAACTTGTGACAAAAGGTCATTCATTCAAAAGTGAAACGGATTCTGAAATCCTGGCGCACCTCTTTGAAGAATATTTGCAAAACGGCAATAATCTGGTCGACGCTGTCCGCCTTGGCCTCGCACGAGTTGAAGGGACTTTCGGGCTGGCAGTTTTGAGCGCCAAATACCCGGACACATTGATTGCGGCCCGCCGCGGCAGTCCGTTGGTAATCGGACATGGGAAAAATGAAAATTTTATTGCTTCCGATGCTGCTCCGCTCGTTGGCCGTACAACGGATGTGACCTACATGGACGATGGAGAAGTGGCCATTGTCAAACGAGATCAAGTGACCTTTAAAACGATCGATGACAAAATCGTTAAAAAAGCCATCGAGAGCATTGATACCGATCTGGTGCAAATTGAAAAGAGCGGTTACTCTCATTTCATGCTCAAAGAAATCATGGAACAGCCGCAGACGATGAGAGATTCGACACGAGGACGTCTGTTGGCGGAAGAAGGAACGGCACGCTTGGGAGGGATCGAGCACGATTTCGAATCCCTGCTGTATGCACGCAGGGTTGTCATCACCGCATGCGGTACGTCATGGCACGCCGCTCTTCTGGGTGAATATATGCTGGAAGACTTGGTCGGCATTCCCGTGGAAGTCGAGTATGCCTCCGAATTCCGTTACCGCAACCCGATCCTGGGCGACGACTCGGTTGTCATTGCAATCAGCCAATCAGGAGAAACCGCTGACACGCTGGCCGCAGTGCGCGAAGCAAAACGGAAGCGAAGCAAAGTGTACGGAGTCTGTAATGTGGTCGGCTCTTCCATTTCACGCGAGACGGACGCCGGAGTCTATCTCCATGCAGGACCGGAGATCGGCGTTGCATCAACAAAAGCCTTCACTTCGCAGGTAACCGTTCTGGCGCTCATTACTTTATTGCTCGGAAGAATCCGCTCCATTTCAAGCGTTCGCGGACGGGAAATTGTCCGTGCTCTTGCCGGAATTCCGGATAAAGTCAATCAAGTTCTTGCAAACCGGGAACAAATAAAAGAGATCGCAGAAGAATTTCAATCGGTGAAAAATTTTCTTTACCTCGGCCGCGGATACAATTTCCCCGTTGCGCTCGAAGGTGCGCTCAAGCTGAAGGAAATATCGTACATCCACGCAGAAGGGTACCCTGCCGCGGAGATGAAACACGGGCCAATCGCCCTCATAGATAAAGACATGCCGGTTGTGGTTATAGCCACAAAAGATTCCGTTTATGAAAAAGTGATCAGTAATATCGAAGAAGTGCGGGCTCGTAAAGGCAGGGTCATTGCCATTGCCACAGAAGGCGATGAAATGATTGCACAAAAAGCCGATCGCGTTATCTATGTGCCGGAAACAATTGAGATGCTTAACCCGTTAGTAACAATAATTCCTTTGCAATTACTTGCTTATTACATCGCCGTCTTTCGCGGCTGCGACGTTGACCAGCCTCGAAACCTGGCAAAAAGTGTAACAGTTGAATAATGATAATTGGAGGAACGCTTGCAAAAAACACATTTTTATGCAAATCCTGGGCTCAGCACACGAATGATCTTATCCATCATACTTGCAGTTTCTTTCATTTTCCCCCTTTCTGCAAGCCGGGCGGAAAGTGTTGAAACACAAGCTTTGTTCAATGAAGGTGTGATCAATTATAAAAATGGAAATTTCGATCAGGCCAAACTGAAATTTATGACGCTCGCTTCTGCGCCCAAACCGAATCCACGCATTACAATCAGCTATCTCATGCTGGCCAAAACGTATATCAGGCTTGGCGACTATCGGGATGCGGAAAACTATGCTGCAAATATCATCCGGGATTACCCCACCAGCCGTTACCGCGCTGACGCTCATTTTATTGTAGCTGTATCAGAATATCATTTTGGTGATGCAAAAGAAGCGGTTAAGAATTTTGCACTGGCTGTGGAATTCTCTCAAAGTACTGATTTTGCAAACAAATGCGAACTCTATGCTTCCCGAATTGTTCAGCAGGAAATCAGTTCATCAAAACTTCAGCAAGTTTACAACAGTTATCCCTGGGACAGGGCAAAGCCGCTTTTCACGCTGTTGCTCGTACGCGCATATTATGCGGATGGAAAGAAAGAGGAAGGTGATGCACTCATAAGTGAATTTTTGGCATCACATCCCCAACATCGCTTTGCCAGCGTAGCACGAAGATTACGCGATACCCCGCTTGACGCCTTTTCCACTAAAGTAAGGGTTGGAATCGTTTTGCCAATGACCGGCCTTTATTCCAGCGAAGCAAACAATATGCTAAGAGGGATGGCCTATGCGCTGAAGAAACGGCAGAGATCGATCCCTAAAATCGAACTTTTGTTGCATGATTCACAGGGCACAATGCCTGGTGCCATTCGCACGACAATATCTTTGCTGAATCAGGATATCACGCTTCTTATCGGTGAATTGGAAGGAAATGAATCCGCGGCCGTGGCAGGATTATCGGCACAGGCAAAGACACCTCTGATTGTCCCGGTTGCGACCGAAAATGGTATTGCTTCAATCGGCAACACGATTTTTCAGGCGAATAACGACCTGGAAACACGCGGCAACAAACTGGCGGAATATGCTTTTCAAAACCTGGGGCTGCGTACCTTTGCCATTTTTGCTCCGGCTGATAATTATGGTCATGCCCTGGCTGATGCATTTTCGAACCGAGTCGATGAACTGGGCGGCACCATCATCGCGCAGCAATGGTACTATCCCGGCACGCAGGATTTTAAGCATCAATTCAATGCCATCCGGGAAGCCGGGTTTCGTTATGCGTTTCGCGATTCTCTCATTGCCCACGGTTTAAAAGTAACCCCGGGCAGAATCGATTCTCTTTTCCACGCCATTGATCGTGCGACGATTAGAGGAACAGAAGAACATGAAGGATTAATAAAGACAAACGATATACCGATTAATTCAATCGACGGAATGTTTCTTCCCATTTACGAAGAAGACCTGGATTTTGTAGCACCGCAATTGGCACTGGCAAATATCAACGCACAGTTGCTCGGCGGCAGCTATTGGCAAAACGATGATGTATTGCGCAAACAACGGCGCTATGTCAATGGAGTTGTCTTTGTTTCCGGAAATTATATCTCGGAAACGGATTACAGCTATAAAATATTTGTCAATGATTTCAGAATGGTTACCTCTGCATCCCCGACCATTATGTCTGTTTACGGTTATAATGTGATGAGCTTGTTAATCAAGGCGATCGATGCCGGAAATGCACACAGCGATGAAATCGTCAAGTATTTGGAGAATGTGAGAGACTACCAGGGAATAGGCGAGAAAATCACGATGGGAAAAAACAAACATGTTAATAGCGCTGTCAATTTTCTAAAATTCGAGGATGGAAATATCATCCAACTGCAGGACAAATAAAATCAAAACTATGTTTAAAAAGGAGATATACAAATGGAACCTCTGTTTAAAAAAGGGTTTTATGCCGGATTGGGCTTGCTCATATTGACAAAAGAAAAAGCTGAAGAAATTGTCAATGACCTTGTCAAACGAGGAGAAGTATCGAAAGGCGAAAGCGCCCAATTAATGAAAGACATGATGGCCAAAGTTGACGATCGCACAAAAGAAGGCAAAGAGTGGGTTGAAAAGCAGGTGAATGATGCCGTGGAAAAGCTGCGTCCCAAAGTTCTAAAACAAATGGATGCCTTGACTGAAGAAGTGGAAAAACTTGGTTTGGAAATAAAAAAATTGCAAAAAGAGATTGCGAAACTAAAGAAACAATGAAAAAAATGCGACGCACTGTTTTAAGAGTGCGTCGCACATGCAGTTCTCTTCTCTTACGGAATAAAGCTTTAGAAAAAGATCAGATATGATGCTAACAACTGCAAATCAGGAGCACCACTATCCAGGCCTATGCCCAACGCTCCACGAACACGACTGTTGGAATTGAGCACATAATCCGCACCACCGCTTAACAGCATGTAATCACCCTGGGTATGGAGATTCAACTCGCCGACGGCGCTGAGTTGATCATTAACCGGATAAATGACACCACCGCCCAAAACCAAAGTATTTTCATACTCTGTTTTTTCTTTCAGTTCTTCGATAACCGGTATGCCATTAACAATTTTATAGCCACCCCCCTCATATTTTTTAGTCTCATAAAAATCCAGGCCAAGCGTTCCGGTAATAATCATCCCGTTTTCGAGGGGATAGCGCAGCGCGCCAAAAGCACCAAAATTCAATTTGCCGGCGCCCACTTCTTCCTTACCGATCGGCAAAGTAATAAAACCACCGGCAGCAATGTGAACATTATCGGAAACAATTTTGTAACGGCCGGAGACAAGCAGATCGGAAAGTCCGGATTGCCCGTCACCCTGATCCGGACTGAAACTGACAAAATTCAAACTGGCATTGACTTCCAGCATTTCCGGCATCACAGGATAGCCACCCTGAGCTCCCAGGGAAAAATTGTTATAATAATTATAATTACTGTAACTCAAGCCACCTTCTCCATAAGGTGTAGAAGTTATTGTCGCATCCCGCATAAAGTTTTGAAAGAGATGAACATTTTCCAAAGAATTTTGCGCGAACACACTTCCCAATGCCACCAAGCTTACCAGTGCAATAACAACTACCATACGTTTGTACATAAAGACCTCCTTGTTAGTTAAAATAGAGTTGAATTTACGATATGAATTGTTTACCATTCTGATATCTCTACATGTTGGATACTCACAGCACCAGAAAAATGCAGACAACCTTTTAAGCCCTTTTGTGGCTCACCTCTTATCCTGGCAACGATGAGCACTCTACAACAAATTTTAAGACAATCTATTCCCGGCAAAAATTTTCATATCAATCCTGCTGAATATCCGCTGGAAATGGCCAAGATAGGGAAACACTACCGCTAAATGAGATCCTATATTCCCCCAATTTTCCCTTGAAATAATGCGCGAAATAATCTATATTGCCTTTTGTTTTGAAAAGTTACGAACTGAAACAGTCTAAAAAAAGGAGCGGCACGTGGGAATCGGAAATGCGATTATTTTGGGACTTTTACAGGGTTTAACGGAATTTTTGCCGGTCAGTAGTTCCGGGCATTTGGTACTTGGGAAAGCACTCCTGGGAATACCGGAGCAGGGAATTGCATTTGAAGTTTTTGTTCATTTCGGTACGCTGCTTGCGGTTGTTACCATTTTCCGAAAAGACATTGTCAATCTTTTTCAAGCCTTTTTTTCACTTTTTAAAAAGTCGACATATTCACAAGGCTTTTCGAAAAAGTATGCAAGTGATGCGGATTTGAGGCTTCTTATATTCATTTGCCTGGCCACTATTCCCGCAGTTATCGTCGGCCTCCTGTTTGAAGACTATGTTGAAACCGCTTTCAGCAGTCCCCATTTTGTCGGCGTTACGCTCATCATAACTGCTGTCATATTATCTGCCACATTTTTTAAATCCAAAACAGAAAAGCCCATGAACTTGCTTAACACTTTTATCATAGGCGTGGCTCAGGCCTTTGCGATTATGCCCGGCATTTCCCGCTCAGGCTCCACCATTAGTTTCGGCCTGTTTCAAAAAATGAGCGGTAACGATGCGGCACGTTTTTCATTTCTTTTAGCAGTTCCGGCCATTTTGGGTGCTGTTGTTTTGAAAACATCTGAATTGATAAAGACAGGCATCTCGGGAGAATTCTTTCTTGTTCTGTTAGTGGGTACAATCGCTTCGTATATTTCCGGATACATTGCAATAGAAACGCTGCTCAGTATTGTTCGCAAGGGAAAATTGTATTTATTTGCCCCATATTGTCTTATCATTGGCATCCTGGCACTTGTTTTTATTTAAAGGAGTTTTATTCATTTGGCCCGGCAGGAAACTTTTTCCTCAAGATGGTCCCTGATCCTTGCGGCCATTGGACTTGTTGTAGGTACAGGGAACATTTGGCGCTTTCCGCGCATCGTTGCGAAAAACGGCGGCGGGGCGTTTCTCATCGCCTGGTTCGTTTTTCTTTTTCTCTGGTCCATTCCCCTGCTGATCGCAGAATTTGCGATCGGTAAAACAACCCGGCGCGGCACAATCGGAGCGATCACAAAACTCATCGGCCCCCGTTTCTCCTGGATCGGCGGGTTCATCGGTTTCTGCACCGTGGCAATCATGTTTTATTATTCCGTCGTCATGGGATGGTGCCTCAGGTTTTTCGTTTCTTCCCTCTCCGGTTCGCTTTTTAAAACATCAGCGGATGTTTTCTGGAATTCATTTATCACCAGTAGCTGGCAGCCGATTTTCTTTCACGCCATCGCCATCTCGTTGGGCGCCGTAATTGTCTTGCGGGGCATCACCAAAGGCGTGGAACGCGCCAACAACATCCTTATTCCCCTGCTCATTATCATGCTCATCGTTGCAGCGGTGCGCGCACTGTCCCTGCCGGGTGCAGTGGACGGACTGAATTTCTTTTTCTCGCCGGATTGGAAAGTTCTCACGAATCACCGGGTCTGGCTGGAAGCGCTCTCTCAATCCGCCTGGTCCACCGGTGCCGGCTGGGGACTCATCCTGACCTATGCCGTGTACATGCGCCAAAAGGAAGATATTGTTTTAAACTCGTTTTTAGCCGGATTGGGAAATAATTCGGCGTCCCTGCTCGTCGGGCTTGCCATTTTTCCGGCAGTGTTCGCCCTTGCACCCCAGTTGGGTGTTCAACCGCGGGAGGTCATGCAGGTTACCGGACCTGCAAGCACGGGCATGGCATTTATCTGGATGCCGCGATTGTTTGCGCAAATGCCCGGAGCAAAATTTTTCACATCGATCTTTTTTCTGTCGCTGACCATTGCCGCGCTCACTTCTCTCATTGCAATGATCGAGCTGGCTGTAAGGAATCTGATTGACCTGGGATTCAAGCGCAGCCGCGCACTTGTTTTTGTATGGCTTGCCGGTTTTTTCCTCGGTGTGCCCTCTGCATCCAAAATGGCATTTTTTGAAAACCAGGATTGGGTTTGGGGCATCGGTCTGCTTGTCAGCGGCTTTTTTATCGCGTTCACGGTTATCAAATACAACCCGCGCAAATTTCGCGATAAATGCATAAACACCGAATACAATGACATTAAAATAGGCGTGTGGTACGAATGGATTATACGCTTTCTTATTCCTGCTGAATTTGTTATTCTCCTGGGTTGGTGGTTTTACCAGGCCATTGCTTATTATGAGCCACATGCCTGGTGGCAACCGTTTCGCACATTCAGTGTCGGCACCTGTCTTTTTCAATGGGGTGCCGTCATTTTGCTCTTTATTATTTTAAACGGACAGATAGCGAAAAAACTGGATCATTCCGACCGGGTGCAAAATGAAGCGTAAAATGACTATAATGAATGTTCGTCAAACAGAACAAAACTCATTTCAATTTCTAAAGAAATAATAATTAACGCGGTATAAATATGGAAACAAGTGCCTTCATAAGTATGATTATATTGCTCACCGCCAGTTGGGGCGGTTTCATCACCTGCCTCATTTTGGATAAAAAAGGAAGGGCAGAAACAAAATCAATCTGTCAAAAATTCAAATTGATACGAACATAATCCCACGTCACTTTCCGAGGTATTTTTGAAAACAACGATCCACTCGCTTACACAGAATTTAAGCAAGGGTAAAATTGATCCGGTCTATTTTATCTCCGGTGATGAAGATTTTCTGATCGAGCGAACAACAAAACAAATTGTAACACACGCAGTCGAAGCGGGCAGCGAAGATTTCAACCTCGATGTTCTTTACGGCAATGAAACGGATGGCGCAACTCTTGTCAATCTTGCCATGTCATATCCGATGATGGCGGAAAGACGCGTCGTAATGGTCAGGAACATTCACCTCCTTTCCGCGCAAAGCCTGGAACTTCTGGCCAAGTATTTGCAAAAGCCATCTCCGACAACTTGCTTAATTATGACAGCTTCCAAAGTCGATTTTAGGAAAAAAATCTATGCAACAATCAGAGAAAACAGCACGCACGTTGAAATAAAGCAACTCTATGACAATAAAATACCGGACTGGATTCGGTCATATTTGGCGGAAAACAAACTGACGATCTCTGACGAAGCCCTGGTTTTAATTCATGCCAGCATAGGAAACTCGCTGAGAAGAATCGCTTCGGAAATTGATAAAATAAAGCTGAACATGGGCGATAAAAAACGAATCGAAATAGACGATGTAGAAGCCGTTGTTGGCACATCACGGCAATTCAATGTGTTTGAATTTTGTGATGCTGTGGGCAGCAAAAACATTGAAAAAGGTTTAAGAATACTTGATGGTATGCTGCAATTCGGAGGTGTACCAACCGGCATGCTGGTTATGCTGAACAGACATTTTACCATCCTGGCCAAGCTAAAAGAGATGAAAGCAAAAAATTACAGACGCGAACAAATTGCCAGGGAATTAAAAATAAATCCTTTTTTTGTTGAAAGCTATGCGAGACAAGCCGAGACAAGCCAACCTCTATTCGCGCAGCCATTTTAATAGTATTTTTGAATTGCTGCTCGATGCGGATTATCGACTTAAAACGAGTTATCAAAAGCCAAAAATGATTATGGAGATGCTTCTGCTCAAGCTCAATGAAGTCAAGTGATCATAATTTATAAAATTTGGAACTTTTTATTTTGACCAGGGTTGAAACCTACGTGGCATGACAAAACAGCCGATAAAAAATAAACCTCCTACAGACGAAGATCTTATATCGCGTTTTCAAAACGATGATCTTGCAGCATTTGATCTTATTGTGCATCGCTATAAGAATCAGCTTTTGAATTTTGCGTACCGGTTTCTGGGCAATACAGAAGAGGCTGAGGATGTCGTGCAGGAAACGTTCCTTCGTTTATATCGCAAGAAACACGCGTATCGACAAATCGCTAAATTTTCAACGTGGATATATACCATTACCGGCAATCTGGCAAAGACAGAACTACGCAAACGTAAACGCCGCAAGCTCATCTCGATTTCTGACATGGGTTTTGAGGAAAAGGAATATGAAATTGAAGATCTGAGAGCAGACACTGCGCGCGATGCAGATGAATTTCTGAAAGAAAAGATCATTCAAAAAGCAATTGATGAATTACCGATAGGGTTTAAGCAAGTTATCGTTTTGAGAGATATACAGGAACTTTCTTACGAAGAAGTTGGTAAAATCTTAAAAATCCCACTTGGAACAGTCAAATCCAGGGTGAACCGGGCACGGCTTAAACTGCAAGCCAAACTGAAAGACATCGTGGACAAAAACATGATAAGGCAGTAATAAAAATTATTTGAACGAGGTATGGATGACTGATTGTTACAAATTTGAGAAAAGGCTTTCGGATTTTTTAGAGGGATCGCTCAGCACAAATGAAAAAGAGTCCTTTGAAAGACATCTTGGAAAATGTGCTAAATGTCGGGAAAAATCCGAGCAAGTACAATTGCTGAGGAACACGCTTTCCGCGCTTCCCAGGCACAAGACCTCGCCTTCATTTGATGCGGTTTTGAGGTCAAACATCCGGCGAGAAATAAAAAACGGCGGCTCTGTTTTTCGCTTCCCCAAAATAAACTTTGCGTGGCAGCTTCCTGTTTTTGCAGCCACCGCGATTTTATTCATCGCCTTGGGAATTCTTATTGACCAGGCATTTATTCGTAACAACCAACTTTCCCCCATAGCATCAGCCAATAAAATAATTCTCGAATCCCGAACCTTCGACACGCCATCACCACATAAGACTTTTCAAGAATCATTGAAAATCACAAATTATGTGATGGATCGCTCGCGATCTCTTGAAAGGAGGGATAAAAAACGGGAATACAGTCAATCTTTGCAAGTGAAGGGAAATACAGATTTCCATCCGAACGATACACGCTCTTTTCCGTCTCGAACGAATTTCAGAGCAACGACCGTCAGTGTCAGGTTTTAGCTTATCCATTCTTTTTAAAAGAGAAAAGAGGTAAAAAGGCAAAATGTTGTTACAAAACTTGTTCTCCAGACCAATATTTTTTTTATTGCTCGCAATTTTCTTTTCTTCCCCGCATATTGCAAAAGCACAAAATCCATCCATTCTCAGCGAGTTTGAGCGGAACATTATCCAGTTATTGCAAAAGGTGCAGCCATCCGTTGTTACAATCAAAGCGAAATTTGATTATAATATGGTTGGAACCGGCGAAAAATCGCTGCTGGATTTCAAAAGCGGAGAGAAACAGCCCATTGAGATGACGAACGTTGGCTCGGGAATTATATATGATTCATCTTTTATCATCACAAAAACAAGTGTTGTGGAAGGCAGCAAGAGCATTGAAGTCATTTTCAGCGATAGCACAAAAGCAGATGGTGAGCTTATTGGCTCGGATTCTGAGTGGGGACTGGCAGTCGTAAAAATTAAAAAAAATAACGGTCGCCCCGCTCAACTGGGCAGATCACAGGATGTCAGGGCAGGCTGTTGGGTTATGCTGGTCGGCAACTCTCTTGGCGTTTCTCCGGCCATGTCATGGGGAACTGTGAATTGCATCAGGAATGATGGCATCGTTCAAATCTCGGCAAACGTCCCGGCCGGAAATGCCGGCGGACCCATTTTCGACACTCGGGGAAACCTGGTTGCTGTACTGGCAGCGCTGTACGATCCGACGCCAAATGAAATGCAATTTGGAGCATCTTTTGGCACGAACGAAACCATCCTGGCTTATCCGGTAAACGAGGTGATTAACCGGGTCGAAAAAATGATCAGGCAGAGTTCAAACGGGCGCGCCTGGATTGGCATTTCGGTCAATGATTGGCCGGGGATCACCGGCGGCGCGCACATCAATCACATCGAACCCGACAGTCCGGCGGAACGCGCAAAATTGCGCGTCGGCGACATCATCACAGGCTTTAATGGAAAGCCCTTGCGAACAACAGCGCAGTTTGCGCAATATCTCGAGAATAAAAACCCCGGGAATGTTTTGCAATTAAAAGTACTCCGAGGCAACGGCAATAAAATGTTCATGCTTACTGTCGGTAAGCTCAATCCTCAACCCGATGCGAACGACCTTCAAAATCGAAATCTCCCATTTACAATAACAGACCCTACCGGAACTTACACCATCGACATGGGCCCTCAGGGTTCTTCTTCAGAACTAAAGCAGGCCGATAAAGAATGGATAAAAATGAGAATCAATAACCTGGAAAAAGAAATTCATCAACTGAAGAATATGATGAAAAACTATAAATGACAGTCACCATTATTTTATTCTATTGACTTTTAAATAATTTTTCTTATATTTATGGCTGTTTTGTTTGAAAATAATATGTGGAGAAAAATAAATGTCAAAAGATCGTAGTTTTGCAAGCAAACTGGCCAAAGCAGCACACCTGAGTTCAAGACACTGCCCGGAGTGCGGAGAATTATACCGCACGCTCAAAGTTGTCAGGACAGTTAAAGATGAAACAAAAAACAGTTGGCGTTTCAAAGAAAACTTTGTTTCAATATGCAAATGCAATGAAGCCGAGTACCTGAGCTAAGCAGTGAAAGTTTTCTGATGAAACTCAAAAAACTCCTGCTTGCAACACGGAACAAAGATAAAGTCATCGAGATTAAGCACGTTTTAAAAGATTTAAAGATCGAGATCATTTCTGCCGATTCCTTTGAAAACTTGCCGGATGTTGAGGAAGATCAGCCCACACTTGAGGGCAACGCAATTAAAAAAGCGCAAGTGTTGTTTGAAATAGCGGGCATACCAACAGTTGCCGATGACACCGGACTTGAAGTTGATTTTTTGAAGGGCCATCCGGGCGTAAGATCGAGCCGCTATGCGGGTGAAAATGCAACTTATGAAGACAATGTCAACAAACTGTTGGAAGTTTTGGCCGGAGTTCCTTCGGAAAAAAGAACCGCTCGTTTTCGTACAATCGTTGCATTTTGTAACGGTAAGGAAGTGCAGACATTGGAAGGAGTTTGTGAGGGAACAATCCTGGATGAACGACGCGGGCATTCCGGTTTCGGATACGATTCGGTTTTTTATGTACCGCAGTTTAAGAAAACCTTTGCCGAAATGGATTTGCAGCAAAAGAATGAAATAAGCCACAGGGGATTGGCACTAAAAAAATTCAAAGAATTAATTAATTTGAAAATGAAATAAATATTTCGGGGCGTAGCGCAGCCCGGTTAGCGCGCCTGCTTTGGGAGCAGGAAGTCGTGAGTTCGAATCTCACCGCCCCGACTTAAAAAAGCCGACACAAGATGAATTGTGTTGGCTTTTTTTTATTCAAATTTCAATGCACTTTCCTAACCAACAGGGACAGCGGCAGAATGATATTGCAATCTTTTAAAGATCACATTGTTCCAGGTGTACTTTTCATCTTTTCTGTTCCCGATTATTTTATGCTGCTTAAATTTCAGACTGCAAATCACTCCATCTTGACCATCTTTTGACAAGTCGTCTTATCCCCCACCTGTAAACGATAAATATATGTTCCCGAAATCACATCCCGGCCAGAGTCATCCCGGCCATCCCAGCGGATGTGATGATACCCCGGAATGATTTCGGAATCAAGCAGCATTCTCACTTCCTGTCCCAGGAGATTGAATACTTTCAAACTGGCCGAGCCTTTAAAACGACTCGGGATCTGGAAAGAAATCTCTGTGGAAGGATTAAAAGGATTGGGATAATTTTGTTCCAGCACCAATTGTGTCGGCAGCTTGACCTCTACTACTGCAATATCAGACAGAGTGAACTGCCCGTCGGTATCGATTTGTTTTAAACGATATTGCACGGTGCCGGCTTGTACATTTCGATCAACAAATTGATAGGAGCGTAAAGAACTACTCGTTCCGGCTCCCTTAATAAAATCAATCTTTTGCCACTCATTTTCGTCCCCGCTCTTTCTTTGAACCTCAAACCCAAAATTTTTGGATTCCGTCGCAGTCGTCCAGTAAAGATCGATCTCGCCTTTTATTTGCCGGGCATTAAAGGAAGCCAATTCCACGGGAATGACATACGCACTCGATGTTACCTGAGTTTCCAGCGGATTTGCAAATTGCTCTGCAAGAGAATCGCCGATTGCCGGTGTGTGGTTAGTGCCGAGATAATACATCGTGGTAGCCAGAGAAAATGTACCGGCAATAGGATTTTCAAGGTCAGAGACCTGAATGCCGCATTCACCGTACGCCATCATGTCGCCCGTATCTCCGTCATTGAGAGTCGAATTATCTTTGTAATAAAGTTCCTGGTGGGTGCCGATGAGAGGCACATCAACAACTGTAGCAACCGTACCGTGACTTCCCTGGATCATATACCAGTTTATTCCCGGCACCGTCAGCGTTGGGTCGACATTATCATTCACTGTCGGATCGCCATCCACAAGAATGTCGGCATTAAGATCGCTGTAAAATTTTGAGCCGGTTATAATAGGATCAAAATCCATTGTCTGGCGCAAAACTTCAACGCCATAACTGGGATCGAGTGTCTTGTCCGATGTGTTGATTTGCGCGGTAAAGGGGTAAAATGTGCTCAGGAAAGCGACGGGATCACCGATCGGCGTGTCCCCGCCCATCATCACATCAAACCACGCCTGGCGCAAAATCCGCACAGGGCCGCCAGCAGTTTCCAGTGAACGAAAAGCCAAACCCGTATCTTCGTTCTCATCGTAAGCAGAACCGAGGATACTTCCTTTGTAATGTATCTTCCATCGGTCGAGAATATCTTTATTGCTCCCGCCAACGCCCGGTTTAATGGCCAGAAAA
>JAADGR010000202.1 GCA_013152225.1 Calditrichota bacterium | reverse complement strand
TTTTGGGCGCACGGATAAAAACACCTTCAAATGTCGATTCGTTTTCACAAAGTTTTAAAGTAACATCATCAATAAATGAATCGACCTGACGGCCGTAAGCATTGCGAATAACCTGGATATCGATGAGCCCGAGCGTCTCTACATTATTTTTGACAGCTTTTTTCGCCAAAACAATGAGCCCGGCGCAGGTTCCGAATAGAGGTTTTTCCCTGGAAAATTGCCGCACAGGTTCCCACAGATCATGTTTCTTCATTAATTTAGCGAGGGTCGTCGACTCACCGCCGGGGATAATGAGTCCGGCGCATGATTGCAACTGTTTTTTTGTGCGCACAAGTAAAGTTTGCTGTCCCAACAAAGCCATCATTTGGCTGTGCTTTTCAAAGTCCCCCTGTAGTGCGAGTATTCCGATTTGTGTCATTGCGATAGAAAAATATCCATTTTAGGTTAATTCGATTCTTCCCGCCGATTGTGCATAATACAGATTTTCAAGGGTTAAAATGTAGCGGATACTTGTCATTGCGAGGAGTGAGGAACGAACGACAGTTTATCCCGAATTATCGGGAAAGCAACCTCATAACTGCCTTTAGAGTATCAGATTGCTTCGCTCCACTCCTTTGCGCTCGCAATGACACAGTTAACAAGTATAACAGTTCGCTGCCTGGATCATTCCAAATGTGAACCATCACCAACCGCGTGTTGCCATTCTTTGCTCCTCGGGTATTTCTGCAATGTCGAGGCCGGGCATGGCATCTCCCAATCCTTCGGAGGCTTTTGCAATTAAATCAAAGTCCAGATAGTTGGTCGTGGCCGAGACAATGGCTTTGGCGCGCCTTTCAGGATCAGACGACTTGAAAATGCCGCTGCCCACGAATACGGTTTCGGCACCCAGTTGCATCATCAGCGATGCATCCGCAGGGGTAGCAATACCGCCGGCGGAAAAATTCGGCACCGGCAGCTTGCCCAGTTTTTTCACTTCGCGAACCAATTCAACCGGAGCGCCCAGCTTTTTGGCTTCATCGACAAGTTCTTCGTCACCCAAAACGGTGATCTTTTTGATGGTACTTTGCACCGTCCGCATGTGCCGCACCGCTTCGACGATGTTTCCGCTTCCGGCTTCACCCTTGGTACGGATCATGGCAGCGCCCTCGGCAATACGCCGCAAGGCTTCGCCCAGATCGCGACAGCCGCACACAAACGGAACTTTGAATTCCCATTTATTCACGTGATACGTTTCATCTGCCGGAGTGAGCACTTCACTCTCATCAATAAAGTCAACGCCGAGCGCCTGCAGAACCTGCGCTTCGGCAAAATGGCCGATCCTGCACTTGGCCATCACCGGAATGGACACAACCGCCTGTATCGCCCGGATGACAGTGGGATCCGACATCCTGGCAACGCCGCCCTGGGCGCGAATATCCGCAGGAATTCGTTCCAATGCCATCACGGCAACGGCACCCGCATCCTCGGCAATTTTGGCCTGATCAGGAGTTGTGACATCCATAATGACACCACCCTTGAGCATTTCCGCCAGGCCAATTTTGAGTTTCATATCTTTTGCATCTTTCATAACTATATCCTCATAAATGATAAATACACCGGTTTTTGCAAGCAGTTAAATTACGCAAAAGTTAAATATTTTACAAGGGAGAAAATTTGGGAAGGACTTTGACCGCAACAGTAATTCAGGGAACAAGGATACTATTGTTCCTTTTCTAATGATTCATCCCTAGTTGCAGAAACAAGGAATCGAGAATACGGCCTCGTAATTCCAAAGAATCAACCACACCAATTTCTTTGAAAAGTCGTTCTTTGTCTAAGGTTCGGATTTGGTAGCATAGTATGATCGATTCCCTTAACAAACCACCAACTTTTTCAGGAATTAAAACTTCGTTAGGATATATTTTGCGGCCAATCTTTCTTGTCGTTATAGGTAAGACATTGACGACAGGTAAAATCTGATTTATTTGTTCTTCGCTGATAACCAAAACAGGACGAGTTTTACCCTGCTCGGAACCAACGACCGGATCAAGATCAGCAAGAAAAATGTGCCACCGATAAGACATCAGACCGGCCAATTTTCCAAATCAATTCTATCGAAATCACTGGAAATTTCTTTTAAATCACTCAAAAAGAGTTCATCGTTCATAGCTGTCTTTAGTTCATTTATTTTCATATCAAAATTTTCAGTCCCCTTCCCAAAAACCAGGATAATCTCGACAGGTTCATTTTCCGGAATTTGATCCGGAATTCTAATCCGAATCTCACGATTCTTGGGTGTTCGCACAGTTCTTTTTATTGCTTCCATTAGTACCTTATCTTCCTCTTTTTATTTTGCCGCTGCTCTCGCTTGACTTCATTTTTATCCCGTTTGCCGGTGTGAATATTACAATATTCCTTGGGCGCATAACGTACGTCGGCAATGTCTTTGATAACATCCGGGCAGTATTTTGTAGCGAGAAGTTTCGATTCCCGACAAATTTCTACATCCACAATGCCATCGGGTCTGGGAAAGTCGAGCACAGGCAAATGCAGCGTATCATGAGCAGCTTTCATAAAAGTCGCCGTAATCGGCAAAGCAACCCGGGCCCCGGATTGACGCTTGCCCAAACTCAGCGAAGGATCATCCACACCAACCCACGTGCCTCCGACAATTTGCGGTGTGAAGGTGATATACCAGGCGTCGGTAAAATCATTGGTGGTGCCGGTCTTCCCTCCGGCGGGTCTCATGAAATGGTAAACAGACCGGGAGGAAGCACCTGTGCCCCTGCGTTCTACTGTTTGCAAAAGACTGTTCATAATGTATGCAGTTTGTTCCCGCAGCACACCTTTGCTTTGCGGAACGTCCTTTTCCAGTATATTTCCATACTTGTCCTCAACCCGCAAAATGGACATCGGTTTGACCAACACACCCTTGTTTGCAAAAACGCCGAAAGCGGAGATCACTTGGATCGGAATGACACCTGACGAACCGAGCGCAATAGCATCGACGGGATCCAGCGGAGTGGTAATGCCGAGGTTTCTCGCATACTTTATGACGATCTCCGGCGGCACATCTTCCTGTACAAGCCGTGCCGTAACCAGATTTAACGAACGTCGCAACCCTTCGCGCAGCGTTGTTTTCCCGCCGATAGAACCATCATAATTGTGAGGCGTCCAGCGGCTCCCGTCGTAGAGATGAACGACAATGGGTTGGTTCAATTTTTCATAATACGGCATGTACCCGTTATCGATCGCAGCCGTATAAACGAAGGGCTTAAAGATCGATCCGGGCTGCCGCACTGCCTGAACAGCCCTGTTAAACTGACTTTCTTTAAAACTTCTCCCACCGATCATTGCCAAAATGTGCCCATTGCGGGGATCAATCGCCACCAGCGCAACCTGCACTTTGCATTTTTCATTGATCAAAGAATCGACAAAAGTTTTATTTGCCATTAATTCTGAGAGGGTATGTTTCTGCAAAAGACTGGGCGGAACGAGTTTAATGAACTCTTTTTCCTTGTGCATATTTCTGTTCACAACCGCCTGGCGTTCCGGCAAAAACTTTTTAACAGCCTGTTCCGCGCACGCCTGGACACGGCTGTCAAGGGTGGTATAAATTTTCATTCCGCCTTTGTACAAATCCCAGCCATATTTCTTTTGCAAATTACGGCGGACATATTCGGTAAAATAAGCTGCGAATTCATCTGTTGCTTCTTCTTTTTTTGGAATAATTCCCAAATCAGAAGCAACGGCTTTCTCGTACTCCTCCCGGGTGATATACTTTTCGGCAAGCATTCGACCGAGGACAACATTTCTTCGTTTTTTTGCCCGTTCAGGAAATCTATACGGATAATAAGAAGCCGGGCGTTGCAGCATTCCGGCGAGAAGTGCACATTGTGCAATTGTTAAATCATTTACATCTTTGCCAAAATAAGTTTGAGAGGCGGCCTGCA
>JAADGR010000461.1 GCA_013152225.1 Calditrichota bacterium | reverse complement strand
TAGTGCTGCATGGACACGTTCTTTAGAGGTCATTTTGGTCATACGCTAAAATTGTTTTTATAGAAAGGTGGTAATAGTTTATCTCTATATTCATTTGATAATTAAAAGATTGATTTACGAACAAGGAATTACGATTTTTGATTTATGAAGGAATACAGTGTGGCAAACATAAATGAGTAATTCGTAAAAAGTCGGAAAGCATGTCATCGCGAGGAGCGGAGCGACGAAGCGATCCTTATAAAATTGCACCTTAGCCGACATTCAGATTGCTTCGCTTCGCTCGCAATGACATTTTTGGACTTGACGAATTACTCTTGAATCAATTGACAATTTTCTATAACGGCAACACACTACGAGTTACCTTCCAGCGCCTCATCAATCATTGTAAGATAATTTTCAACCGGTATATAACTGGGGATTGAATTGCCGGAACCAATTGCGTACCGCCCCCGAGCCCCACACGTATCTATCAGAAACCGCGTTCTTTCCCGCACTTGTTGCGGTGATCCTTTTGCCAGCGTATTGATATCAAGACCGCCCAAAACAGCAATGCGATCACCATATTTCTCCTGAGAAATTTCCGCTGGAATGATGGCATCTTCGAAAGAATGTTTGCCGTCAATGCCGACATCGCTGATGAGGTCTTCCATGATGGATTCTACGTTTCCGCAGCAATGCAAAAAGTAGGGGAGACCCTTCTCGTGGCTCCTCTGCGCAAAGCGTTTATGCCACGGCAGGACGAATTTACGCAGATCGTCGGGAGCAAGCAGCGTTGCGGTGCGGAAACCCATGTCATCCCCCTGAAAAATAGCAACGACACGATCAAGGTCGAGCAAGTTTCGATAATAGCCGGTTATCAACTCGCCCAGTCTGTCGGACATGGCTTGCACAAGTTCCGGCTCGTCATAAATAGCAAGGCAAAGTCCTTCATAAGACATAATTTGGGAGAGATGTTCGAGCATACCGGCGGCGTGGCATGTTATCAGGCCCATGCCTTCGGGGAGATGATCGTTTAAATATTCTATCGCGAAATAATCGGCATCCTCTAATTTGGGCCAGGGATAGCGCTCAAAATCTTCCCAGGTTCGTATTGTGCCTTCGTGTCCATCTGCCCACGCGCGATTCCTGTTCGAAGCAGGAGCCGGATCAGCAGCGACAAGTGTTTTCTTGCCAAAATCCAGCGCGCGTTCATAACGGACAAAATCGTATCCCATGCGAAGCCAGAATTCAATAAAATTGTCGAGCCAGGCTTTTTGCGATTCCCGGTCATTGGCAAATTCCACCCATGTTCTGCCGAGCAATTCCGTCGTAATCGGTTGTAAAAGAACATCGTCGACAATGTATTCAATGAGTGGTGTCCGCGTTTGCGGCTTTCGTCCCATGAGAATATCGATGAATTCCCGGGCATTCGGCTTTGGATCGTTAACGGGTAGATTTTTGAACATGTTCGGCATACCTGTATTTTAGATTGCTTCGCTTCGCTCGCAATGACATTTTGGGACTTTTTACGAGCAACTCTTCAATTCCGGCGAGATGAGGAATTGCTCTAAATTATACCTCCAGCATTTTCAATTCAAATTCCGGGAGCTTGCCGTTGTCCAATATATTCAGCTTTAATTTTTTCGCGCCTTTCGATACCTCAACATGCCAGGTGCGATCCGTTTGTGTTATATTGATCCGCGGCTCCTGTTCTTCGCCTTTCAGGGGACAACCAATCATAATGAGAAAGCTTTCGCGAGCCTTTTCAGGCATGGAAACATTGACGTAAGGATAAATGCCTTTTTCTTCGGGAATGGGGAGTTTCGCTGATTCGATTTTGACATTTTGTGAACCCTTGCAAACCGCAAAGAATTTTGCTCCCGGACGTAAAATGGTAAATGAATTTCTGCCGGTGCGACTCTTCCCTTTATTGTCCTTGTTTTCAATGTGCCATCTTGCGGAGAATGTAGAAGGGGCTTTTTTCTTGAACAATTTGTCCAACACAACGACACAGGGAATTTCCTGAAAAACGATCACCGTCCGGGTCACGGATTTCACATCCTCATTGACCAGGGCATAAGCCGGCGTTGCATCGCTGGCCCAAAAAACATAGCCGTTCCTTTTTCCTTCCCTGACAATTTTAGCCGCGGCGTGCGAAGCATTCGTTCCTTCCGAGCCATCGTGATACTGATGCCCTTTGCCGTCGATTAAAACAGTATTGTGCGCCGGGGATGTTCTCAGCATCCACGCAGGGTCTTTTTTGTCATACGGCGGATGTTTCACGTCTGCAAGCAGCACTTCGCCATAATCTTTTAAAAGCACGGAATTTCGATCCGCGTGCTCGTGGTTGGACGGCTTGCCGCTGCGCATGGCAACGACGAGATCATCCTCTTTGTATCCTGTCCGCGCGATGATCCAGTCCAGATCGAGATGTTTAAAATATTCCTGTTCTGTCGGCGGAGAAGGCTCTACAGAAGGATCGTACCAAATCAGGGAGAAAATGTTGTGCCCTTTTGCATGGTGCAATGCAGTATGCTGGGACAAACCGTCCCTGGATTCCCCCGCGATCCAGAACCCAAGCCCGGAATCGAAACTGCCGCCGCTGTCGCCAAAATTAACACATTCGTGAGGATGGCCTTTTTGCGGCATTTGCAGGGAGAGAATAAAATCCATCATACCGATGTAATTCACATCATCAAATAAATCAATTCCCTTTTTACGCTGTAAAACGTCTACCAGCAGCGCCATGTGCGACGCAGTGTAATTCCAGTAAGATGATCCTTCTTTATAGCTTCCGTCTGCTTCGAAATTATTTACAAAGTCATGGTAACTATACAAAACCATCTCCAGCCACCGGTCCGCGCGGTCGTCGATTCCCAACAACGCTGCTGTTCCGATGGCAAGCGCTCCCATTGGTACAGCCTTTAAATTCGTTTTATTTAAAATAATCGGCCAATGGCTAAAATCAATATCCGCATAGAAACTGCTCGCAGGATCGAAACCCCATCCTTTCACTCTATCCGGATAACGCATGCCGTAAAGGGACAAGTAGCACGGTTCACATCCTTTGTTGCCGATTTGTTTGAGCATTTCTTTGCGCTCTGTTGTGGTGAGCACGTCCCCCATCCAGTCGTATGCCAGGCACATGGAGATCGTGGAGCCGGGCGCACGCTGCAAACCAATCGTATCTTTTCCGCCTTCTATGAAATAATCCCATTTTTGATATTGTAAAATCTTTTGCACAGCCAGATGGGCCAAATCACCTCTTTTGCGGTCGCTCGTCATCAGGTAAACAAAGGCTTCCCGTTGCAAAATGGTATAAGCTCGCGCAAGATGACGGATGTGGTTGTGAAGGTCAATTTCGTCGCTTAAAAACCGTCGATCGTCATCAATATTCATTTTTAAAAGCGAATCCCAATAGTCCCTGAACAGAGGCAACTTGGTGCGTGCACGGATTGTGTCGACATCTTTTTCTGAGAAGAACAGGTTCAAGGGTAGAGATGTTTGTTTTTCACCGGCAAATAATGGTGTCGCAGCCAAAGAAGACAGGGCGCCCATAGCGACGCCGCCGGTTTTAATAAAATCACGACGATTCAGTTTATCCATTGTTTTTCCTCTGATTGGTTTTGGAATGGATGCAAAAGGTTTTGCACTATATTTTGCAGGTGATCAATAATAGGAAATTAATGATGAAAAGTCAATGGTGAGTTAAGATAGCGGGAATGTGTGGGAATCGAACCCACCCGAGACGGGATCGCCGCCTCACAACGGATTTGAAGTCCGCGGGCACCACCAGGTCGCCGTGCATTCCCGAAAAATCAAAAATGAATATATTTATTTCATTGTCCGCAATCAAGAAAAAAGATTACAAACCCGGGATATCAGATTTTTATAAATATCTTTCGCTTGTAAAGCCAATAGCAAATGTACCACAACATTCCCCACACAACAAACGCGGT
>JAADGR010000247.1 GCA_013152225.1 Calditrichota bacterium | reverse complement strand
CATGTCGGAATAATTGATCATATTTCTGTCGAGTGTAATTTTAAAAAGTCTATTGTAGGGATGCGTCGGACAATTGTAAAGGCAGACATAGTTATCGAGATTTACGTTTACAACCTGGTGAAAAAATTCCAGGGGTGTGTAGGTTTTGAGTGTACTCAGGCTGTCGTTTTTATCTTTGTAGCGCCATTGAAATGTGCTGGGTGGTGTACCAAAATTTATTGCTAAAATACGATAAATTTCTGAGAGCATTTCCTGCTTACGCACGCGAAGCTCGGATAAACTTTTGCCGTTTTTATCCATGCCGCGGAGGAGTGCGGCATCCTTGCGCAATTTGCGGCTGACGAGTGCATTCAGCAAACCGGTGTTGCTACTCTGTTTCGTTTCCGGCATAATGCCTTTTGGTACGACGCCGTATTTGTTAACCAGAGCAACCACAAAATTCCATTGCCCGCCGTCGGGAAAGGGATGTTTCAATAGAAATTCAACTTTCCTGTCGTCGATTTTACGCTTTCTCGTTTTGATGATCGATTCCAGGAACAAGTTGGCTTTTTCCATTTTATCCCAAAAGAAGGGATAGACTTCTGAAAATTCAAAATTTTCCAGTTTGAGTTTTTTTCGCACAATCGGACGCATGATATTAAGTCCTGCAAACAACCAGCAGCGTCCGCTTCGTTCCTGATTCGTTATCCCTTTGGTTTTAATACGATGGGAAAAAAGGCTGTCGTAACCGGCAAGCATCTCGCGATTCAAAGCCAGTTTTTTGACGTCGTTGGCAGTCACAGCATTCATGGCAGCACGGGTATGCGTATCCATTTTTAATGATTGCTGAAATGCCTGAATCATTTTCGGAGTGATCGCACCCTCTTTATTTGTTCGGGCTTGCAAAGCAGTCAGACTTGAAAATAAAAGAATTCCTGTTAGCGCAATAGCATAGAAATACCGTTTCACAACTTTCCTCCATGATTTTGATGAATGTTTTGTGTTTTCGACATCCGGGGCCCTTCAGGTACCCGGAGTCTTGTTTGCCACAGAAATTAATTTGTGCTTATGGCCTCCACTTCCAGACGAACCATGCGAATGTGGAAAAAACCGGCTTTATCCGTGGGATGAGATTTTTCATAGGATTGGATGATTTCGGCAATAAATTCTTTTACGAGATCTGACGGTACGCGTTCCGTGTAGGGGTGCCATGTTGTTCTCAGCCATCCGGCAATACCTTGTTCGCCTTTTTGCTGCATATCTTTTGAAACGAGTTCGACTCGTACGGCATCAAAACCCGCATCCTTGAGCCATTCTCTGTATTCCTCATCGCTGTGGAAAAAATATGGGAACGCCAAGTCGTCGGGAAAATAGGAACGCCATTTTTCCATTTTTATCAGATCGTGCACAACGGAAACCATTTCATCCGCGTTGCCTTTGCCGCCCATTTGTAACAGTATTTTGCCGGACTTTTTCAAAGCCTTTTTTATCCGTTTGAGCAGTGAAAAATGGCCGGGAACCCAGTGCAAAGCCGCATTGGAAAAAATGACATCAAATTGATTTTCGAAAACCAAATCCCGTACATCGAGTTTTTGAAATGCAAGATTTGAATAATGGAAGGGAGGGTGGTTTTGCTGCGCCAGCTTAATCATTGCCGATGAATTGTCGATACCCAGAACAGAACCGTATGGCAGCCGCTCAGCAAGCATGGCTGTAATGCGTCCATCGCCGCAGCCGATGTCGAGAAGGGTTTCATCTCCTTTGAGATTGAGTTTGGGAATGAGTTCCTGTGCCCATTCGAACTGTGCGGAAGAGTTTTGGGAGTAATCGTTTGCATTCCATTGATATGCTTTTGGGAATTGCTTGTGATTTTCAGGCACTTCCTCTCCGTTTTCCGATTTTTATGCAGATTTAAAAAAAATACAATATATATTGCGTCTGCAATCATAGTAAAAGCATTGTGCGAAGCTAAGGTTCGCGAGTTATTCCATTCACAAACAGGACAGACTGTGTGAAAACGAGGAGTGCGGCGTCTTTATGCGCCGCAATACAGCCCATAAAGGGGCTGCACTCCTGGAATTCGATCGTTTTCACCCAGTCTGAGGAGTTTGGGAATGAGTTTTTTCATCTTCATCCCAAGCTCCTGCTTGTGACGGAATAAACTTGCAAACCCCAGATAATATCTTAATTCGTGGAAAGACCTCAAAGGTCTTCAATATCTTTGAGGTCTGGAAATTGATTCAGATCCAGATTTTTTTTGCAAGCTGCACTATATTTGAATACCCGGCGCGTTAAAGATCAAACGGCACGTTCGCTTCTTCGCCAATTTCTTTCAAATTCGCATACACTTTTTCCTGCAAGGGCACGCCTTCTTTCAGGTGTTTCTCGTAGCGTTCGTATTCTTTTTCTCCGTGAATGTAAATACGATCCTGCCCTTCGGCTTTGGCTGAATTTTTCAAGCGATTAATAAGATCATCCATCTTTTCTTTAAAGACGTCCAGTTCGACAAAGTTTTCAATTTTGAGCGCCATGAAAAAATGGCAGACGTTGGGCGGCACGACTTTGCCTTCTTTTTTGGCATACACCAAATTCGCATAAGCGCCACCGGAAAGAACACCGGTGAGGATATCCACAAGCACGGACATGCCGTATCCTTTGTAGCCGCTGAATAATTCGCCTTCGCCGCCAAGTGTGAGGATGCCGCCGCCGGCACGCGCCAGCATGTTCTTGAGCACTTTGCCTGCGTCTGTGGTTACTTTGCCGTTTTCATCCACAGCCCATCCTTCGGGGATAGGTTTTCCTTCACGGTCATACACTTCGAGCTTGCCACGGGGAACAACCGAAGTGGCCATATCCAGGACAAACGGACGGTTTCGTTTGGTCGGGGCCGCCAGACTGATCGGATTGGTCCCTTCGATCATTTCCTTACCAAAAGTCGGTACAACCAGTGGCGCCGAATTAGTGAGAGAAATACCCATCATCCCTTCGTTTAAAATCATTTGCGAATAATAGCCGGCAATACCGAAATGGTTGCTGTTGCGCACCGCAACAATTCCTACGCCGCTTTTTTTGCCTTTTTCAATAGCCAGTTTAGTGGCGAAATAAGCGACAACCTGCCCAAGCCCGCCATTGCCGTCCACTGTCGCGGTGGAGGGCGTTTCTTTGACGATTTCCGGTTTGTTCTGTGGGAAAATGAGTCCCGACTTCATTCCATCCACATAACGTTTCAATCTGGCCACGCCGTGTGACGGAATACCGCGCATATCGGCACTAACGAGATTGTCTGCACAAACGTGGGCATCCTTGTCGCTAATACCGAATGTTTTGAACACTTTTTCAGTAAACTGCAAAAGCTTTTCATTGTTTACGATGACAGACATTTTACAGCCCTCCGATTTTCAATAAAAGTTAATTTTTCGACACGATTTTGATACATCATTTTTCCGCAGCCATCTCGCGCAAAACCGTATGCAAAATGCCGCCGTTGCGATAGTATTTGATTTCCACAGGAGTATCAAGGCGAACAATGGCAGTAAATGTTTTTACTTTTCCTGCTTTATCTTTTGCTTCTATCGTGACTTCCTGCAGCGGTTGAATATCATCAGACAGTTTGATGGTGAATTGCTCAAATCCTGTCAAACCCAGGGAGGAAATGGAATCGCCTTCCCTGAATTGAACGGGTAAAACGCCCATGCCTACGAGATTGCTGCGGTGGATGCGCTCGAAACTTTCGGCAATCACTGCTTTAACGCCGAGGAGGAGGGTTCCTTTTGCCGCCCAGTCACGTGAACTACCGGTGCCGTATTCCTTGCCTGCCAGGACAACCAGTGACGTTCTTTCACTTTTATACTGCAATGCCGCGTCATAAATCCACATTTGTTTCTTATCCGGCAGGTGCAGTGTTACGCCGCCTTCGGTGCCGGGAGCGAGCAAGTTGCGCAGACGAATATTTGCAAATGTGCCGCGAACCA
>JAADGR010000243.1 GCA_013152225.1 Calditrichota bacterium | reverse complement strand
ATGGTAAAAGCTGATTAAAAACCGTGTCTTTCAGAGCGTTCTTATATTTTCTTTCTTTGATAGAGATATCTTTCATTCCATTAAAAACCCCGTCGAGCATTCTCCCGGTAGAGAAAAAGTCAACATGGATTAAGCATGCCCGTTATTTTTATCCACAAAAGCCATCCCCTTTTCAATAGCTTGTACGTTAAGCGGGATCAACTTTTTATGTTTGATAAAAATGGGCAGCGCATCAACGACCACGTCTTTAGGCATAATGCCTGTAATAGCGATATAGGCACCTAGTACAATCATATTGGCGATTCGCGTATTCCCCAAATTATCTGCCATTTCAGTTGCGGGAATGCCCAAAACTTTAACGTCTTTGCGCTTTGGCGATTGATTAATCAGAGAGCTATCGTAAATAATCAAACCACCCGGTTCAACCTGACTTTCAAATTTTTCCAATGACGGCAGATTCATCGCCACCAGGACTGTGGGCTTGGAAACAGTCGGGGAGCCAATCCTCTCTTCAGAGAGAATCACATGGCAGTTTGCCGTACCACCGCGCATCTCAGGCCCATAAGATGGAATCCAGGAAACGTGATAGCCTGCTTGCATTCCCGCTTGCGCAAGGCCAAGACCCAGCATAAGTATTCCCTGACCGCCAAAACCTGCAAGAATGATACGCGGGTTTTGAAATTTCGTCAACGGTTTTGGAACGTCCGTACGAATGTTTTCCTCGCTCGGGATATTTAATAATTCATTCATATTTTCGGTTGAAAAGACAACTTTTGATCTCTCGCTCGGCTCTAATTCTTTGGAAACATCCTTGAATACGCCAAGGGGAAACTGCGGCAACAAATTATCTACCATCCACTGTTTAGCCTGCACCGATGTCATTTTCCAACCGGACGGACATGCAGACAGCACTTCGACAAAAGAGAATCCTTTGTTTTCGATCTGATTCCGCAAAGCTTTTCTTACAGCCCGACGGACTTTGGATGTGTTTTTGGGATCAGTCAGAGCGACCCGCTCAACATAAATCGGCGATTCCAATGTTGAAATCAGTTCGCACATTTTTAGCGGGAATCCTTCGTTCGCAGCAGTACGCCCGCGAGGTGTTGTCGTTGTTCTCTGCCCGATCAACGTGGTCGGCGCCATTTGCCCGCCGGTCATGCCGTAAATTGCATTGTTGATAAAAAACACGGTAATCTTTTCTCCGCGATTGGCCGCTTGCAGAATATTATTGCCTCCGATAGCCGCCAAATCACCATCACCCTGGTAGCTGATAACAATGCTTTCGGGATGCGTTCTTTTTATGCCAGTTGCAACCGCGGGCGCGCGCCCGTGGGCGACTTGAATGTTGCCAACACGAAAATAATAATATGCAAAAACACTGCAGCCAACAGGGCTGATAAAAATGGTTTGGTCACGAATTCCAAAGTCATCGATGGCTTCAGCAATCAGTTTATGTAAAACACCATGTCCACAGCCGGGACAATAATGCGTAACATCCTGCGCACCGCTTTTACGCTCATAAACATCATAAAAACTTGCAGCTTTTGTTAATACCTTCTCAGCCATTTTTTAATCCTCTAAGAATTTTACAGCCTGGTCAGCAATTTCTTCAGGCGAAGGGACCATTCCACCCATTCGATTATAAAAATGAACAGGCTTTTTGCCATTGACCGCCAGACGCACATCATCGACCATCTGTCCGTTTGACAGTTCGACAACCATAAAACTATCGACCGAGTCTGACAGTTCAACAATCCGCTTCCCGGGAAACGGCCACAGGGTTATCGGCCTTAGCAATCCGACTCTGTGCCCCTGGTCGCGCAAAAGATCAACCGTCGTTTGAAGTACTCTTGAGACAACGCCATATCCGACGAGTACGAAATCTGCTCCATCGATTCTATATTCTTCAAATCGTACTTCATTTTTTTCCGCTTCAGCATATTTCTCCTGCAGATGCCTGTTGTGAGCCTCCAGAACCTCAGGTTCAAGTTCGATGGAGCATATTAATCTTGTCTCATCATTTTTATCCGCATGAATAGCCCAGGGCTTTTCGGGCAATTCTGTAACAGGAGCGGGAAATTCAACGGGTTCCATCATCTGACCAATAAAGCCATCCGCGAGGATAACAGCAGGATTACGGTACTTGTCAGCCAGTTCAAAAGCCAACATGGTGAGATCACACATTTCCTGCGCACAATTGGGTGCAAGAACAATGAGCTTGTAATTTCCATGCCCACCGCCTTTAACCATCTGATTATAGTCTCCCTGCTCAGGAGCAATGTTTCCCAAACCAGGTCCGCCGCGCATGATATCGATAAGAACGAGGGGCAGTTCAGAACCGGCACTATAGGAAATCCCCTCTTGTTTCAAACTGATACCCGGGCTGGATGATGCCGTCATACATCTCACACCACCGGATGCTGCGCCGTAAAGCATTTGTATGGAAGCGACTTCACTTTCACCCTGCAAAAAAGTACCACCAACCAAAGGCATATAATACGCTGCGGCTTCTGCAATCTCTGAAGCAGGAGTGATCGGATAACCGAAATAAAATCGACACCCGGCGAGGATTGCTCCTTTTACGATTGCTTCGTTACCTTTGATGAGTTGTTTTGCCATGCCTCAAGCCACCTCCTCTCCAACGTAACCTTTTTTGTAAACCGTGATGGCCCCGGGTTCAGGACATTGATAAAAGCAATACCCGCATCCGCTACACCCTTCGCCAACGTACCCCGCGGGATGATACCCCATGCGATTCAAATATTTCTGCTCAAAAAGAACATCTTCAGGACAAGCCTCAATACACAAATTACATCCTTTGCATTCATCTTCTCGTATAACAACTTTAGCCTTTTCCAAACCCACGGCTTTTGACATGGTAACGCCTCCGCAATTAAATCACGTCATCGAAAAACATCCAAAGCACGTCTCGCCCGCTTTGAGAAGCAGCGAATTTTAACCAATTTTTCGCAAACTTGCAAGGAATTTTTCCCGGCTGCACATTGCTATAAAACAAGAAAAGGATTAAGCCTTTTTTCATCCCCGATTGTTGTTGCCGGCCCGTGTCCGGGATAAACTTTTATCCTCTCGGGCAAGATCAAAAGTTTCTTTGCAATCGAATCCAATAGTTGCTGCTGTGCCCCGCCGGGCAAATCTGTCCGGCCAATGGATTGCTGAAACAGCGTATCACCTGAAAATAAACAATCCCCGCAAAGATAACACACACCTCCCGGGCTATGACCGGGAGTTTCCAGAACGCGGAAAATCAATTCCCCGACTTGCAGCTCATCTCCATCTTTTACATAATGATCTATTTTAAAAGGAGTCGGAATTCTCAGATCAAAAAATGAAGCCTGAACACCCGCATTCTCCACAAAAGGCACTTCATTTTTGTGGATGCAAATCTCCGCGCCTGTCTCTTGCTGAATTTCAGCCACAGCACCAAGATGGTCGACGTGTCCGTGTGTAAGGAGAATGTATTTTATTTTTGCACCCCTCTCTCTTATTTTTCTTAATATCTTGTCCTCGTCTTCCCCGGGATCTATAACGACAGCCGCTTTTGTATTCTCGCATACAACAAGATAAGAGTTTACCATCAGCGGGCCGACGGTGATTGTTTCGATGTGCAAGATGATAAAATCCTTTCCTTAAAAATTAAACTTGAATACAAAGCCTTCTTAAATATATACGGCACAAGATGTACAATATACAAATTTGTACCTTTCCATTCAAAAAAATGATAGCGATTTCAATAATATTTTGCTATTTTCATTCAAGTTATTTCGTTCATGTATTAAAGCGGGGCATCGTGCGAAATTTTAACTACCGGGCTAAAAAAGAGTCAAAAACAAAATCCCTGTCAAATTTTCATCACTATGTGAAACTGCTCATTCTTTTTCTTTTCCTTGAGACCAACGCTTCCATTTGCAATGTGATAAAAATTGAAACGGGAAACAACACT
>JAADGR010000376.1 GCA_013152225.1 Calditrichota bacterium | reverse complement strand
ATCTTCAAATCTCCGAACCTGTGGATTCATTTCCTCCCCTTTCTTTTACAATTTCACATTTCTATCTTTCCCGTGCCCCGTTCTCATTTCCCAATCTCCTTTCTTCCTTTTCCTTTCTTCCTTGTTCCGTTCTCCGGCCTCCTGTTTCCGTTCTCCGGTCTTCTGTTTCCGTTCCTCCACCTCCCCGTCAATCAGCGAAATTTTCCGATGCAGGTATTGCATTACTTTTTCGTCGTGTGTTGAAAAGATAAAAGTAGTGCCCAGTTCCGCGTTTAGTTTTTCCATGACGCGCAAAATATTGTGCGAATTCTCAGCGTCCAGGTTTGCCGTTGGTTCGTCGGCCAGGATGAGGTCAGGCTGTTTTACGATCGCGCGCGCGACAGCAACTCTTTGACTTTGCCCGCCCGACAACTGGTTCGGTTTTGCGTTCACTTTGTCCGTAAGATGCACCCATTCAAGCGCCTCCATTACTGCTTTGCGGCGCTCTTCTGTAGGCATTCCCAGGAGAAGCAGCGGGAACTCGATATTTTCAAAAACAGTATAGACCGGCAGCAGATTAAAAGTCTGAAAAATAAATCCAATGTGGTGATTGCGCAATTCAGCGGCCGCCTTGTGAGAAAGCGTTTCAATTGCTTTCCCCATCACTTGTGCACTGCCGCGGGTCGGCACGTCGAGGGAGCCGATGATGTTCAACATGGTTGTTTTCCCGGAACCACTTGGACCGACAATGCCGGAAAATTCTCCTTTTTGAAAAGTCAGATTAATATTTTTTAGCGCCACAAGTTCCTGCCCCCCGGTCGGATAAGTTTTGACCAGATTTTCCAATTTGATGATAACGGAATTTTGCATAGTCAGATCCTTTGCTTATTCAATCGGTACTTTTAATGATTGAATTGATTTTCAGTAATTAAAGACCACCAAAAATTGAATGCCCTTGCCACTGAATTCATTTGTTATGTCTTTTGAGTACAGTTTATAAAGATTGTTTTGTCCGGGATTCCAAAAAATGCTCAGATTAAAGCTCCATTTATCCAGAGTCCGGCGCCAGGTTGCAAAACGATAAAAGTCATGGTTCTCCCAATCAAAATAGACGATCGCCATGATTTGATCAAAGAGTCCCAAATTATAGTCCAAAAGCAACGCAGAAATTTTCATCGTTGCTTTTGCGTCGTAAACAAAAAATTCACTCAGGGCATGCACCCCATTACCAAGGGCAAAAGTATAATCCATGCCGATATTCAGCAATTTGCGATTCCTGAAATTTTGCCAATCAATATCCTGATGCAGCCAAACATATTCAAACCAAAAGCCGACGCCAACGTCCCACTTGCCGTCCACGGCGTAACGGTTCTCAGGATGAAATCCCTGATCGCTGTGGGCCAACGGAAATATGGTCGCTCCGGGATTAATGTCGCGACGATGATAGCTCGCCGCGATCTCTCCATTCAAAAATGGAACCTGTATTCGTCCACCGTATTCGCCGGAATTCTTTTTCGTTGGAATGGCTTCCAATCCTTTCGTCTGATCCTGCCCGTAAACGCCCCACAGCCAGATGTTGGAATTATCCAGGAAATAGTAACGCAGCAAAATCGCATAAACGCCGTCGGTGATTTGCAACGGATCACGGGGATCGATCCGATCGAACCACATCAGGGGTCGCAGCAGCATGGCAGAGCCGAAATTAATTTTTTGCAATCCGATGCGCACCTGGAACTGAGATGTTGCCAGACGAAACCAGAGACGATAAGGTTTCACATCATTTTCATAATTGCTGAAATCAAGACGATGCGTCGAATACATATTCAGCGAGAATTCAGTGTCGATGTTAAAATCATCAGAGATATTTTTCTGCAAGGACAGATTAGGAATGTAACGAACGCCGATCATTGATTCGTCAACAGACAGGCCGGTTGCATACGCAGAACCGGAAACCTGTCCGGCAAAATCAGCCTTTTGCGCTGACAGAGAAAAGCCAAAAAACAACACTGTGAAAAACAAACAACGCACTATTTGCTGTAAATGATGATACATGCCTTTTATTTCTTCTTTTCCAAAATCCCGTAAAAGAAAAAGCTGGTTAACTCGACGGACATTTCCTGAGGATTTGCAAAAATCGCGTTCAGCCGCTCATCATTTGTCATTTCAATAAGGTGATTCAACATATACATAATGAACTCGGGTTTAATTTCTTTGCGTAAATCGCCATTTTTTTGTGCTTTCACAAGGCTGTCCATGATAATTTGAAAAGTCTGCTTTCTTTTCACATCCATTATTTCCGCTATCGATGGATCCGGGTTCTGCATCAGTTCCTGCAAAAATTCCTGACTCAGGGATTCGGTTTGCTCCATCTTTAGCTGAATGACCTTTTCCACTTTTTCCCTAAAAGGAATGTGCTGTGCCATAATCGCATTGTAGTCGGCTATTCCCTGATCAAATATTTTATTTAAAAGGTATTTTACCAAATCCATTTTGTTTGAGAAAAATTTATAAAAAGTCATTTTGCTTACATTGGCTTTCTGGCAAATCTCTCCGATCGTCACACGACGAATGCCGTAGCGATAAAATAAATCTTTGGATGTTCTGATCACAGTTTGGAATTTGGTGTTTTGTTCAAATTCGTGCAAATCCTTCATTTTTACTCTGCGCCTCTAACTTTACATTATTAGTTTGATATGACTGATTACGTACAATAATACAATATTGTTTCGTTTATGTCAAGAAATATTTTTACTCTTGCTTTGGTTTATTTTATTAATTGGAAATGGTAACTTGAATAATGAGGGAAAAGACATGTCTGAAGAAAAAGTACCTGGGAGCGTTGAGATATTTGTAAAGCCACACGGCTCTTATCACGTAACGGGCACAGTAACCCTGGTTGATGAATACGGGGAAAAAATTGTCAAAGAAGGAAAATTTTCATTATGCAGATGCGGGGCATCGGAGCATAAACCATTTTGTGATGGTAAGCATCGGGAAATTGATTTCTGAATTTAGCGAAGGTATGTTGCGATAAATTCATTACTTTCCTCCCAAGTGCAACTTGGGACGGAGAGGGAAGTGGAACTTTTATGGAGGAAGCTCTTGTGTCCTGCACCCCTCCGTCCCAAATTGAATTTGGGACGGAGGAAGAAAATACCATTCTCATCCAGGAGCCGCCGGTTCATTCAAAGAATGACTTGACGCCGGCCAATATATTTTCCCAACTGAGCGTTTCTCTCACAATGGTTCGATAGGGTTTGTGTGCAGATACGCTGTTGAACAGGGCGCGCTGCAAAGAAGCATTTTCCCGGCTAAGACGCAATACGTAATCAAGCAGATTTGCATTGGCAATAAAGTTAGCGAAAATCCTGATCGCTTTTCCATAGGGCAAGTCGGCAATGATTTCATTATTGAGTTTTAAATATTCTTTAAATGATGTGTTGGAAACGCCGTTTTGCAAAATCACACTGGCGGCATACATTCCGCTCAACAAGGCCGAGTTAATGCCTTTTCCTTTGAACGGGCGCACCAGTCCTGCAGCATCGCCAACAGTAATATAGCGATCACCAAACATTCCTTTTGCAATTGAAATGGGAAACTTGCCTTTAAAATATGATAATGTCTTTCGCTCCTGCAAAAAAGATTGGGGAAATAGTTTAACCAGCGGTGGATAAGCAAGGAATTCATCCATCACCGTTGCATCGACCTTTTCTCCGGCGACGTTGATCGTAAAATGATTTTCTTTCGGTGTAACAGCTCCAAACTCAATTTTCTTTGTCGGGGGTAAAAAAGCATGAATATTATTGTCAAATTTGTGAATGAAATTGGTTTTCGGATGCCATTTCGTCACAATGGAGTTCAGGAACTTTGGCTGCTTGTAGGGGGTTTCTCTGGAAAACATGAGCGCGCTGCCATCGTCCAGGCCAAAAGCGCCGACGACGACCGATGCACGAATATTGTCGCTTTCGGAATAAAGCATGACCGAATCATCATAAATTTCCAAACCCGTCACCCGGCTTTCAACGACTTCGATTCCATGTTTTCTCGCCTGATCGAGCATATAATGATCAAAGCTGATACGCCGGACTGCTAACGACGGCTCCGACTCGTCATTCAAAACAATGCTCTGTTTGCCGGAGTGGAGGACGTATCCCTCGATGGTTCGTTGTAACAGATGGTGCGGAAATTCAACGCCAAGTGCGCGCAAAATGTCCTCGATTGGCGGGGAAAGAACACCGACGCATTGATTGTAGCGAGGAATGCCGTCCTGAGACTTGGCTTCATAGAGTCGGACGCGTATCTTTCTGCCCATTTGGCGACTTTTATTCTGCAGTGCAATTGCGCATCCAACACCTCCCGGACCGCCGCCAATTATCGCCACCGCATTGCCATTATTTATCATTCAGGACTCGCTTTTTCTTATTTTTTATGCGATACAAGATATCCAATCTTTTCCTTTTCTTACGAATAAGACGGCTTATCCTGTCCGGTTGTAAATAAGTATGGAATCTCACAAAAAATATCTCCTGCAAAATATTTTTGTATGAAATTTCTCCTGTCATCATATTCCATGAGAAAAATAATAAAAATCTGCCAAGAAAAGAAGACTTTTTTTTAATTTGGGTAGCGTAGAACGAAATCAATCTTTTATTTTGTGCGAAATAATGGGATGTCAGAAACAAAATTTGACCGACAATATTATCCCGGATGATTTCTTTTTTAGCCAATTTGTAGTAATGGCGGTGAAAGCAGGTGCAGGAAATTCCATGATAGAGCGCCGTCATGGCGGCCAATTTTGCGGTTATGAATGCAGAATAAATGCCGTTTTTAAAATGCCGGGAAAAACTTGCATCACCAATGATGACCAGGCGATCCGTGTAAGGCTTTTTGCTTGGACCAATGGGAAGCTTGGGACGGCACTGACAGGAATAAAAGGGAATGGAAGCTGGATCATTGAAAATATTTTTAACCTGAGGATGACACAGAAATTGAGACAGAACATCTCTGTGAACGTCTTTTTTTCCAACCAGACTAATTGTCAAAAAATCTGATTTTGGTGTAACGACACCGAATCGTAAGTTTTGCAATCCCTGAAGACTAAATACACCAATCCTGTCCTGGTAGATTTTCTTTATTTTGTTTTTAATAAGGGGGATTTCCGCGTGCAGGGATGTCAGCGCTTCCGGCGGCTGATACCCGAAGCCCATATTGGGTAATTTTGTTATCATTTTGCTATTCAACCCAAATGCCCCAACCACGAGATCGGCCTCAACCTCTTGTATGCTGCCGTTTCGACGAATCACAAGCCGTGCTTTTTCTCTCTTGTTCTCCGGCAGGAAAAAGTCAACGACCGAAGCACGCACCACCTCAACGCCATGTTGGGCGGCACACTGGAGTAAAAAATCATCAAAACTAACGTTGCCGTCAAAGCGGGCAAAACGAGGGCCGTTGCCGCGAAATACAGTATAAATGGTACAGGATTTTCTTGGCGGATCAATAAAGGAAGTACCGGAGGAATGGACATGATAATAGCCCTTGATGCTGCGACGAATCTTTTGCGCCGGCAGAGTAATACCGTCTCGATTCAAAGCCGAAACGAGTGTCTCGGAAATAACACCGGCACAAAGGTTACACCCGGCCGGTCCGGCTTGCGAAAAATCTTTCCCATCGTAAATTGTGATATGAACATCGAGACCAATTTTGCGGGCAAACTTTTGCGCAAAAAAAGCAAAAAGGCTGCCGGATGGCCCGCCGCCAATGACAGCAATATGCGAGCCTTTTTTCAAGCGCAAATATTCTTTTTCTTGGAACATGTTTTCGCATCTTATGGGATTTTAAATAAACCTCAAAGGTCGTGGGAACCTTTGAGGTTTGATTTGAGGGCTGATACTACTTATTTCATTAGCATCATTTTTTTGGTTTGGACATAGTTGCCAACCGTGAGCTTGTAGAAATAGACTCCTGAAGGCAGATTGTAACCATCCATTACAACCTGGTAACTTCCGGTAGGCATTTCCTTGTTTACAAGTGTTGCGACGATTTGTCCCTGCACGTTATAAACTTTTAGCGTCACAAATCCGTTAGATGCTGTTTTAAAAGGAATAACTGTGGTCGGATTAAACGGGTTCGGATAATTTTGCAATAAAGAATAATCCTGAGGAATATCCGCAGCAATCCGATCGACGGATGTAACGTCGAGTTGCCACCATTTGCCGTCCGGCCCATAGTACTTCATCAAAGTGTCGGCGAGCGCAATATCCGACGGTTCATCCCATTTGGTCAAGTTATCATTACTGAAATCAATACCAAAATTAAGGTCATCTTTCATGTGACAACTCACCGCACATGCGCTTGGCATATTATAAAGCAAGGTTTTTTGCGGAGGAATCGGTTCGAATGTGTGCGAATGAATGTCATAAGCGATTGCGGATTTTGCCACTTTTGGCATGTGGCATTTGGAACACCGGGATGCTCCGCTTCCATCCGGATCATAGGGATGATTGGTATGTTCTGAAACGATAGTACCGATTTCATCCACATGATTGGCATAATCTGCAACCCATTCTACCGGAATACTTGCAAAATCACCGTGTGTGGCATGGCAGGACAAACACAAAGTGTTATTGTCATTTTCAGTAGCAATGATTATTTCGTTATCAAGACTATCCGTTTCGACCACAGATGTTTTGATATGATGTTTTTGCGTGTTATGAACATCATGGCATTCACTGCATCGTACCTGATGGTATTTAAATGTGGGCTTGGGGCTTTTGTAAAAATCATAGAATTGTTGATGATGTTTTTTTGAATTCACACCATCGCCCCAGTAGCCGCCGCCATCAGAGTAGATATCAGCCACAAGGTCGACGCCGGGCGTCCAACTCGTCATCGTGTCATCGTGGTAAGGAAAGCTAAAGGTATTGTTTGGTAGACTTTTCCCGCGTGAATGACACATGCCACAGATATTATTTGCCTGTTCGGTTGAAAGGTCATCAGGATTGATAATGTTTGTCTTGCTGGGGGCAGAAGCGTGATCGCCGCCCATTCCATGACATTCCTCACATCCGGTGTTGATCTGGTCGAGATCTCCATCGCCATCAAGATCAAAGATATTGTTCTTGTCGGCATAAAACGCGGCCGTGGTCGGATCGATACCGGCTCCATGGGCAACCCATTCACCATTTGTCGTTTGATCCAACGTCAGACCTGTGACGTGGCAGCCGGAACATCCTTTTGCCAGGCTTCGGCTGTTTCCGGCAGCATCAGCTAAGGTTGAGGCTGTACTGTATTTAGGCTGATCACTCTCATCGTACCAGGCATCCGCATGATAAAGAACATATTGATGTGTTTTTTCATTAAACTGAATGGGTGAGATATAGATGTCTTTCGATTCACCTTCGGCAGTATTTATTTTTACTCCGTAGCGTTGTTTGTAAAGGCCGCTGCCACCATAAGTCAAATAGACCCGGTGCGTGGCATTACCAATAGTAATAGTGTAGCCATTTTCCGCGCTATATGCCAAAACAGGTGCATTAGGCTTGTACTGATCAAACACACTGGAAATGGTGTTAAAATCCAAGCCATCATGAAAATCATCGATTTGGTTTTGATCATAATCATTGATGATCCCATAAAGGTTCTGCATGGCATGGCTGTCATCCAGGACGACAGAATACCCGTTTGCATGCATAGAAGTCCGCCAACCGGTCATATCACCTAGTGCCGGATTATTATGGCACATAAGACATTTTTCCGGGCCAACATAGTCATTGGCCATCCCTACTCCAATTAAAAAAGTAAGGAAGAGTAGAATTAATAATAGTTTATTCATTGCTCCTCCGATGAATTAAAAAAATTAAATGTTTAGTTAAAATAAATCATACAACACTTTCCCTTCACCACCTCCTTTTATGAATATTTTTAATATAAATCATACAACACTTTCCGTCCACCACCTCCTTTCTAATCCAGACTAAGGATTTTTTTCCTGTACTTGGAATAAAATAATGAGAGTAACAGAATGACGACACCGACGGCGATGAAAATAATAATTCGAATTCCCGCGCTCAGCCGTGTCGTATCAATTAAAAAGATGTGAATTACAGTTGCAAAAATTGTTAAAATTGCCAGATAGCGATATTTTATATTATGCAGGAGTAAACTCATGCCAAAATAAAAAAGAGCCGCGCCCAGCCATGAAAGGCTGATATATTTCGGCGGAATGGCGTGAAACAACCCGTAAAGCACAATAACAAAAGTACAAAACAAATAAACGTTGCGGATGAAATCCGTTTTCAATTCGAGACGTTCTTTCTTCCAGTTCAAAATACGGGCGCTGGCCAATGCGGTGATGGCATAACTCAGATTGACAAAGTTATTGGATGGGGCCTGAAAGAGATAGGCGAAATAAATCCCAATATAAATAAAAATGTTGGCAACAATAATGATTCTGGAATGAAACCAGATAGCCGTAGAAATGACGAGCAAACTTTGCAGTCCCAACCAAATAAAATAATCCGGGGAACTGAACCGGCTAAAAATTGCAATGCTTAAAGCAACATAGCCAAAGCATGCATAGTAAGATGTAATGTATTTGTTTTTCAAAAAATGCCAGTTAACTACAGCAATGAGCAAAAAGAACAACGATGCATAAAAACTGATCAAACTGACCTGGGATTTGAAAAAAGTTATGATGTTGATCATGCCGAGAACAAGTATGCCAAGTCCATTGAGAAAGGTGAGTAATGTATCCGTAAATCCCATAGACGAATTGTCTTTACGAAAAACCCGGGCAAGTGAAAACAGGGCAGCATAGGTGAACAAATAAATCAAATTATAATGGTGGGCTTCAATAGCCTGAAACGGATGTCCCATAACCGGATTGTTGAAAAGCCAGATGAGATGTGTAGAATATGCCAAGATCAGGCTATAAACGAGCAATGCTCGCCAATTAAATCGGGCAAACAAATAAACAGAAAGAGCAGAAGAAAGAACAATGACAATTAGAGCAAATTGCATTGAATCACTGAAAAGAGCTGTCGCAAAACTGAGGGTCAGGATAACGCTGGTTAAACCTTCACTTTTTCTTTTCAATGTAAAATAAAAACTTATAGTCAGCACAAAAAGGGTCAGGATGATTCCGGTCAATTTGCTCGAAACAAGCGGGCTGGTGCTAAAAAAGTGCAATCGAAGTGTTGCAAGATAAAGTAATACAAATCCGCCACCCAGCAGAATTTGCGAAAGATAAGCAAAAGTATTACGCCAATAGTAGGATAGGGCAAACATACCTGTTACCGCTATAAATCCAAAAAAGCTTGCTAAAATGCGAGGTATCATTGCGAAAGGATAAGTGATCAGGAAAGCGACGCCCACAAGGAGAACAATTGCACCAATTCTCGCCAGCCAAAATTGGCCGATTGCAGCTTCCAGTGATACTTGTTTATCGTGCCGCTCCCTGGCTTGTTCTGCGATGTAAGACTCGCCCCTGTCCGGCGTTTTCCTGATCGCATCACGGCTGTTTTGAGCGTATTTTACCGTTCGCTCTAAATTCGCTACTTTGGTTTCAAGTAGACGAACCCGGTCCAAAAGTTGCCTTGTTTCAGAATTACTTTCAGACTTGCTGTCAGTCATTATTTCTTTCACGAACTCGAATGTACAGCACTAAAAACCCGGCCACCAGCAACGTCAACACAACCATAATAATCAACATATTTCTACGATGCCCGACTTCTTTCAAAGCCTGCCGACCGATTTCCAGGGCATTGATTGCCGCTTTAAGTCCTTGTTTTATCTTCCCTCCAACTTTATCCATTGAAAGGGTATGAATCAATGCCCGGGACTGAATGAGAGCATCTTTTGATTTGGACAAATTCAAGGCTTTATCCTGAATTTCCACACCGGCCAGGTGCGCTTTGCTAATCATTGCTTCCGCGAGGGAAATTTCCGTTGCCAGACTATCAATCCCATCTCGCATCAATGCTGCGGTTTTGTATCCTTGCGAACCTTCATCATGGCACTGAGTGCAAACAGCCTGTTCATCGGTTCCAATCATTTGATCGCTTGTTTTCTGAATCGCGTGATTTCCATGGCAAGCTTCACATTCTGAAACGCCCATATTATCAAAGGCCTCTTTGTGAGGACTGGCGGAAAAGTATTCCGACTGAACCAGATGACACGCCCCGCAAACATTGGCGACTGATGCGATCCCGGGCGGCATGGCACCATGATTTCCATGACAGTCGTTACACGTCGGTGCACTCAGATCGCCTTTATCGTACAATGTTTTTGCATGAATACTTTTCTTGTACTCACTCAATTGATCGGTGGGAATGGAGTAGCCCTTCATATAATCGGCATCAGCATGGCATTTTCCACAGCGATCTGCAATATTTGATGGAAACACGGGAGATGTTGGGTCATTCGCTTTTTTTATATCATGCACGTCGTGACAACTGACACATGTAGCCACTTTCTTGTCGCCCTTTTTTAAAAGGATGCCATGCTCGCTGGCTAAATACAACTGGTATTGATCCACAGGCACATTCGGATTAAAAGTTCGCATAAATGCAGCACTGCTATGACATTTGGAACACAGCTTTGGAATTTGCTCAGGAGAGGGCTTTCCAATAAACCCCTTGGCCTTTGACATGGCCATGTCCGCATCTTCGGCAGTGGGGTCGCCACCATGGCAGCCGGCACATGATAATTTTGGATTATTGTGTATACTCGTCTTGAGTTGCTCGACAGGCGTCGACAGAGGCGGGTCTTGATCCCGATGACATACAACACATGTACTATTATTGTCAGCCTGTTGGGCGCCGGCAGCAATGATAAAAGTAATGAGAACCAATACAGTGAATTCTATTTTTTTCAATGTCGCATCCTCTCTATGAAGAATGTCAGCCAAAATTATGAACTAAAAAAATAGGAAATTGTCGTCAGTACAATGATGTAAATAATAAGGACAATCCCTATCAGTGTAAAAGCTTTGCTCGGCAAATTCTTTTGAGCACGGCGGTCAAAAAACGGGACAGACACCCAAAATAATACTCCTAATCCTATGGCAAATATCGCGAGTGCTTCGCCATTCAAAGAAAATATTCTTCCGGGAATATATTTTAATGTTTGGAATAAAAAGACAAAATACCATTCGGGTTTAATGCCCATAGGTGCCGAAGCAAAGCGGTCCGCTTTTTCACCCAATTCCCACGGAAAAAGAGCTGCAAGCACCCCTAAAAGTCCGAGCACGGCGAGCCATCCAACAGCATCGCGTAATATGAAATCAGGGAAGAATTTCATCGTTTTAGGATTCTTTTTATACTCTTTTTCCAGCGTGGGGGGAACACTCATGCCCTGGGCCTGGATTAAAACGAGGTGAATCAAAAGGACGAAAAAAGTCGTCATGGGTAAAAGGGCAACATGAAAACCGAAAAAACGAGTCAGAGTTGCACCTGTTACATCTTCGCCGCCGCGTAAAAATATCAGGATATGTTTGCCCACGCCGGGAACCACGGCTGCCATTTCAGTCCCTACTTTTGTTGCAAAAAATGCCAGCTTGTTCCAGGGCAACAAGTAGCCTGAAAAACCAAAAGCCAGAGCGAGGATTAAAAGGATTGCCCCGCTTATCCAGGTCATCTCCCGCGGTTTGCGATAGGCCTTCATGAAGAATGTGCTGAACATGTGCACAAAAAGAAAAAAGATCATCAGGTTTGCGCCCCAACTGTGAATGGAGCGTATCAACCATCCAAAGCGAACAGATGTCATTATGAATTGGACAGATTCATAAGCGCTGTCCGCGGCAGGACGATAGTAGAGCAGCAGGAGAATTCCTGTGACGATCTGAGTAATAAAAAGAAAAAGCGTGATTCCGCCGATTGCATACCAAAAATGTTGTTGGTGAACGGGGACAACTTTTTTATCCGAAAACTTTTTAACACCGCTCAGGTCAATTCGTACTTCGAACCAGTTTGACAATTTTTTCAATTTATCCAAAATGATCTCTCCTAGGCTCTTTTCGAAACAATGATATCCGAGCCGCTGATTGCGACTTCAAAAGGTTCCAACGGCAACGGCGGCGGGCCGGAAACGACATTTCCGTTCATATCAAACCGACCGTTATGACAGGCACACCAGATGAGCTTAAAATCCTTGCGATATTGCACTGTGCATTGCAAATGGGTGCATACAGCAGTGAACGCACGATATTCACCATTCCCCAATCGAATGAGAATGGCAGGTTTGCTGCCAAACGGAAACACCTTGCCGCTGTTTGGCTCAAGCTCATTTACTTTGGCCGCCTTCACTGAATTTTGTGTGGATTCGGGTACCTTTGGCGGCATAATGAAACGCCAAACCGGGTATAACATCATCGCCCCAAAGGCTGTCAGACTGGATAACAAACCGCTTAATAGAAATGTACGTCGGCTTTTACTCGTTTCTTTCATTACTTTATCCCTCACCGAATTCAGAGTGCTAATTTCTTATTTGTAACGATTCTGATAAATAATATGCTTCCCCGCAGGTATTAATTCTATATTTTTCACTACAGATTATATATATTTTGTTGTTAATTGTCAACAAAAATATCATTTAAAAAAGCATTTCAAGTCGGTTTTATGAAATGGATTGCATTTAATTTCGTAGATACGAAACAAATTTAAGTTTTGCAAAAATCGCAAAACCGAAATTTTTAAAGAACAGATAACACTAATCCTTGCCGAACATTGATGAAAAAGTCAAATTAATGATTTTTACAAATATAAGCGAACAAATAACTCTCATGATCCGCTGATTAAAGTTACTTCACATGTACGAACCAATATCAATAGAATTATACGCTTAATTACGATAAATAGCATTTTTTACTTGACAAAGTAGTATTTTATACTTATATATATTTTAAATATAGATTTAATAAAATGATTTTACTATACTTTAATCATAATCTTCAAAAGAACAAAAATCAATTTATCCAAAAATATTTCAAAAGAGGAGGTGATCGCCCAAAATCATTAATTCATTTAATTCTTATATGTCAAAGAAGAGAAGGCCAAAAAACAAGCCTTTCAGGGAGGTGTTATGAAAAATTTTTTCTTAATTATCTTGTCTCTATGCCTGCTTGCGTCATCAATACTATTTTCTCAAACAATAACCTTAAAAACTTTTGGTGTGTCTCCGCGCCAGGCAGAAGCCGATTCGACGGATATTTTTGAACACGCTTATAATAGTCTGCTCAACGTCGGTGTTGAGACGCAAATGTACCTGCAAGGAAAAATGGAAGGTGCGAGTTTGAGCAATCCCACATGGACAGTAAAAAATGCCCCGGAAGGCTCAACCGCCGAAATTACTACTGTCACCAATGTCGACACATCAACGCAGGTGTCTGTTTTCACTCCGGATGTCGTCGGAACATACGTCGTTGAATTTGCTGATGGAGATAATGCTGCATCTGTCACGATTAATGCAGGAACATATCTTGGCATTGAAGACGGCAAGTGTAATTTATGCCATTCGGGCAAATACGCAGAATGGCAAGAAACCGGCCACTCGACGATGTTGGAACGAGGGCTTAATGGGACATTAAGCAGCCATTATGGTCCGAACTGCATAAAATGCCATACCGTAGGGTATGATGTAAATGCAAATAACAATGGTTTTGATGATCGTCCGTTCGTTTTTCCGAGTGAACTCGTGCCCGGTATGTACGACTCCATGAAGGCGGTCTATCCTGAAGCAATGAAACTGGCGAACATTCAGTGCGAAAGCTGCCATGGTCCTGGAAGTGCACATTTTGGAAACAGAAGTGATTCCAAAATGGTTTCCTCATTAGATGCCCAAAATTGTGCCTGGTGTCATGATGAAGGTACGCATCACTATTTACCGGCGAAATGGCGTGAATCCCGACATGCGAACCAACTCCATCCCTACACGAGAGCTTCCTGTGCACCGTGTCACAATGGAGCCGGTTTTGTAAAATTTGTTGAAGGCGGCAAAGTTGCACTAACGGAAGACATGCCCGAAAATGTGCCGATTTCATGCGCGGTATGCCACGACCCACACAGTGATGAGAACGAACACCAGCTTCGAACAGTGCAAGTAACACTGGGTAATGGCGTCGAGGTGACCAAGGGTGGAAATGGCAAGCTTTGTATGAACTGTCACAAAAGCCGTCGAAATGCGGCCGAGTATACAGGACCAAATTTCAGGTACAGCCCATACTACGGTCCCCATCACGGTCCGCAGGCAGATATGTTGGCAGCGACAAATGTGCCGACTTTTGGCAAAACATTGCCGTCGTCACCGCATCTCTCCGCAACTGAAAACGCCTGTGTGGATTGCCACATGGCAACAACTGGTTTTGACGAAGAAGGTAATGTCATCGATGTCGGTTCGCATACGTTCTGGATGAGTAACCCTGTTACCGGCCAAGACAATGTCGCAGTATGTCAAAAATGCCATGGTGATATAGGATCATCATTTGATGAGAAGAAATACTACCTTAATGGCGTTGCAGATATTGATGGCGACGGAGTTGAAGAAGGCTTGATGGGTGAAGTAGACGGCTTGATGGAAAAACTTGCCCTTATGCTGCCACCCGTCGACTCATCTGCCGTTATTGTCAACAAACCTTACATCTACACAGAAACAGAAGCCAAAGCTGCCTACAACTATCTCTTCGTGAAAGAAGACAGGAGCCATGGAATTCATAACCCGGCTTTTGCAGTTTCTCTGCTCAAAGTGTCAATGCAGGCCTTGAAAAACCATGCTCTCAATGGAGACATTGTCGAAATTAAAGATGTTCCGAACGATCAAGGTAAAAAAGTCAGGATCATCTGGAATAAATTTGTCGATGATGGTATTGCCGTCGATCCAATTGCTTCCTATTCCGTTAAACGGTTTGACAGTGACAGCACGGTTTGGACCACTGTTGGCGAACTAACTGCGGATGGAAGTCCCCGCTACGCTCTTGATGTTCCTACACTTTTTGATTCTACTGCGAGTGGTATGGTTTCGACAACTTTGAAAGTGGTTGCTATTTCAAGAGGCGGGTCGCGTTATGAGTCAGAACCTGCCGAGGGCTATTCAGTCGACAATCTCGTTCCTGCTGCCCCAGTTGGATTTATGGCTGCTTTGGTTAGCAATGAAGTTCAACTCTCCTGGGAAGAATCACAGGATAAAGATTTCAATTACTTTGCTGTTTATAAAAGTTTAAATGCGGGATTTGAGCCGAACAAGACGAATCTTGTTGCCACCCTGACGGGTACACAATTCGCTGATACAGACATTGAAATGGAGAACAAATACTATTACAAGGTGTCAACTTTTGACTTCTCTGGAAATGAGAGTGCACCGTCCGATGAAGTCTCCGTCCTTGTTACCGGTGTTGGTTCAAAGAAAAACCAGTCAACGCCGACTGAATTTTCGCTCGCACAAAATTATCCAAACCCATTCAACCCAACAACCGTCATTCAATTTGGCGTTCCTCAGGCTGAACAGGTCACCGTCGATATCTTTAATATCCGTGGTGTCCATGTCCGCACGCTTGCAAACGGCAAATTCTCAGCAGGCTATCACACATTGACATGGGACGGTCGCGATGAACTTGGACAAGTTGTTAGTGCAGGTGCATACTTGTATAGACTCGAATCCAAATCATCGACTATTAACAAAAAGATGATCTTTCTGAAATAATTTCATCCGGAAAATTAAAAAAAAGCCGGCATCTGTCAAGATGTCGGCTTTTTTTTTAAAGCTAATAAAAATTTACTCGCAAGTTCTAACCATCGTAATGGGCTTTGCCAAAATTTTCGGACACGACAAATACACCTCGCAGGTTTTACATTGGTCCTTGGTTTTGCCGCAAGGATTTGCAGTCATCAACCAGCAGGGGACATTACCTTCAGTATAAGACGGACATTTTTCGCGAATTTCCATTGGACAATTAATAATTCGCCAACAAGGTATTAACGTTATTCGGACATAATGTCAAGAAAAAAAGTGCCTTACTTACGAGTGGAATTCGTAACGCAAATCTCCACGTTTGCATTTTATACGGCTTTTTTTTAAACGCTTGATTCATAAGCATGCCTTTTTTACATTATCTCTTGGCTGTCGGTCAGGTTTTAAATGAGCACAACGAAAATAGATTTAACTTTCAATTGAAAGGGGACTAAATGGCTCGATTATGTTTATGTGTCAATCAAGTTGCCCGGCTGCGGAATTTCAACAAAGGCCGTATCCCGGATCCCGCATCCGTGGCCATTGCTGCGGAACTTGGTGGAATCGACGGAATTGTTGCCGAACTTCGCGACGACCGTTCCGACATCACGGACCGCGACGTGACGATTCTGAAAGAAGTCGTACAATCGCATTTAAATCTCGCTATTCCGCTTACGGATGAGATGGTGAAAAAGGCCTTAAAGTGGCTGCCGGATATGGTTACCTTGTTGCCGGCGATTCGTGAAGTCTCTCTCAACACTTCTCTGGATGTTGTTTCCAATCTGGAATTTGTTGAAGATGTCGCGGCTGCGTTGCGCGCCAACAACATTGTCGTCAACGTCCTTATAGATCCCGATCCGCACCAGGTACGCGCGGCTGCCAAAGCACATGTTGATTATATCCACATCAACTCCAATCCGCTGCGAAGCGTCGAAGACCTCGGCACAATGAGCGACATGATCGAACAGATTCGTTCCATTGCCGGCGCTGCAAACAAGCTTGGGATGGGCGTTTCAAGCGGACGCGGTTTGAACGCGCAGAACATTCGTGATATTTCAGATATTTCCTATATCGAAGAACTTAACGTCGGCCGCGCCTTTGTTGCCCGGTCTATCCTCGTCGGCGTCGAAAAGGCCGTTGAACAAATGAAAGCATTGCTTTCTTCCTAACCCGGACAAGCCGGAAAAGGATTTAATGCAGAGCACCAAAGTTCGCAGAGAAAAATTTGACTAAAAGATAACAAGTGGCGAATTATCCAATACTTTAAAAATTTTTGTTGTTTTGCCCGAAATTGTTTTGTCCTAAATCATTTTATCGTTTTTCAGACAGTAGCAAATTTTTTGAAAGGATCCAATGGATTTAGCATATCAATTGACAGAACTTTTCCCCGAATTCAATCTCATTGAAGATGCAAGTCTGCGCGAAAAAACTTTTTCCTGCTGGACCGAAGCCATGCAAATCGGCGGCTGGAGCGTTGAAGATTTGGATAAAATTCCTTTCACTCTGCTCATCCCCGATTGCCCGGTTAGTTTCCGTGAGCATGTCCGCTCCGTTACGCAAACAGCTATTGCCACAGCAGGAGTGCTGGTCGGATTTTATTCCAGGCATTATGCCATCAATGTGGATTATATTGTTGCCGGGGGTTTATTGCATGACATCGGTAAGCTGCTGGAATATCGCCGTAAGGACGGCCATTTTGTAAAAAGCGAAAAAGGTAAACTGCTACGCCATCCTTTTTCAGGCGCAGGACTGGCGATGAAACACGGGTTGCCCGACACCATTGTTCACATTATTGCAACCCATGCAAAAGAAGGGGATGGCAGTTATCGCTGCCCGGAATCCGTCATTATTCATCATGCGGATTTTATGAATTTTGAACCGCTGAAAAATACTTTTAATCGCTAAACAATGTTTTATTCGTCAGTTATTTGAAAGCAAAAATTTTCTCCCATAAATTTGCAGCTTTATTTTCAAACCAAATCATGGCTTTATTTCTATCCCGCGTGAGAAAATCGTAAATCACCCCCGCCATCTCCGGCGTCCGCAGGTAACCGTAGGACTTGTGTGGATTTCGCTTGCCGTTAATCTCATAATTATTGTAAACAATAACATCCTCGGGATGAACGCCTTTTGTGCTGGGCGCATAATCATCCGCAAGGGTATAATTCATGGCAACCTTGTCGCTCAAGTCGGAAAAGTTACACCACTGGCGAACAACATTTTCCGGCACATGAGGAATCGTATCGGATACCTCGCTTTTCTGTTCGGATAGAATTTTGCTGGTGATGGCCGGCAATCCCAACGGTGAGCCTGCAGTTATCAGAGTATCAATTTTAATGTGCGGAACAGCAAGCGTTAAAACATCATAAGCGATAATGGAACCCATGGAATGGCCAATGAGGAGAATTTGTTTGCGCCTGTGTTTTTCGAGCGTTTTTGCCAACTCTTTGCGAATCATATCCCGGGCAAGACAATCCTTGTAATGCCCCCCCGTGCAATAGGTGGTGAAATAAATATCAAGGTCTTTGAAAAAACGGCTGATAATCAGATCGCTGACAGCGGAAAAATTTAAGGAACCATTGGCGTGCAGGAATATTTTATCGGTTTGCTTTTCAATATACTCGAACAGCTTTTGCCGAAGCTTGTTCGGCTCTCCTTTGCGAAATGTTTCTGCTTTTATGTATGGGTAATCGACGAACAGAGGAGATTTTCTGTCCTTTTCCTCCAGGTTTAGCGGCTTGGAGTGCAGATACTTTGCCCAATAAACCAACTCAAATTGAAAGTTCTGTTCAGGATGGCCAATCGCCGCCAAGCCTTCACGGATTGATGCTTTCCACCATTTTTTGAGAACTGCCTCCGGCGGCTTGTTTTTCAGGCCGTGAATACCAATGATAATCCTGGACATTTACTTCCCTCTTTATTGTCGGCAGTGCTTATGCTGTCTTTTGCAGCTTTATCAGACTTTGAAAATCGGTTCAACACTTTGCGCTATTTTTTGCAGGTTTGCATTTTCTTTATCAGTGACGGATGAAAAACCGGCGGCGGCATCCAGTGCTTTGGGAAAATAGAGCGGTTCGCCGGGAGGAATGGCTGCTGTTGTCCCCTGCGAAAGTGTAAAGCGCACAGCCAGATTTAAAAGCTCGTCGTTGTCTATGGGTACGGGCTTGTACCAGCATTTTTTAAAAGGCCGCTTTTCCCCCTGGTTTATTTTTGTAAGAGCCAACGATTTCAGCGCGAGGATGCCTTTATTCGTCTCTTTGGCTTTTTCAACAACGCGAGCGCCAAATTTACCGTGATACCAGCAGACAAAATTGATGGGGAAAAGAATAGTGTCAAAATCATATTTTTCCATTGCCAAAATTGCGGCCTCCTCGGAATGGGCGGAAAAACCCAGATAGCGCACCTTGCCGTCTTTTTTCGCCTTGAGAAAAACTTCGAACGCACCGCCGGGAGCAAAAATCGTCTCAACGTCCTCGATAGTTGTGATGGCATGCAACTGATACAAATCCAGGTGGTCGGTTTGCAGTTTCTGCAATGAGTCATGCAACTCTTTTTCAGCACCCTGTTTTTTCCGCTCGGTCGTTTTGCACGCCAGAAAACATTTTTCCCGATACGGCTTTAACGCCGGTCCCAACCTGTCTTGTGCATCGCCATAAGTCGGAGCAACATCAAAATAGTTAATACCACGGTCGTACGCTTCTGCAACCATATCATTGGCTTTTGTTTGCTCCTCATCTTTGACCAAGATTCCGCCAAAGCCGATGACGGACAGCATATCATCAGCCCGCCCAAGGCGTCTTTTGGGGATTTCTTTTTGTGCCTGCGATTTCTTTTCGCCACAGCCAAATGATCCGCTAATTGTCATGGCAGTACCCCCTATGATTGATTTTTCAATAAATTCTCTTCGATCCATGGGAGACCTCCTGTTGGTTAACTGTTTATAAACGTAACCGTTCAGCCTGTTATTCTGGAAGAATCTTGTAGCAACTGAAAAACTTGGCCAATTACCCGACTATGCTTATACTTGTTAAGGGTTAAAATGTAACCAAGTTTGTCATTGCGAGGAGTGAGGAACGAACGACGAAGCAATCTCATAACTGCCTGTTAAGCATGAGATTGCTTCGCTCCACTCCGTTTCGC
>JAADGR010000281.1 GCA_013152225.1 Calditrichota bacterium | reverse complement strand
AAACGAGATGGTGCGGATGTTTTTTTGTCAACAAAAACGACTCGCGGATCAACGATACGAATTTGGTCAAAATAAAAGTCAATGCCGGATAGACCGGAATGCTCGGCAACGATCTCAAAACGGTCAATCCTTGTCCAGTCAAAATCACCCTGCGGATTGTACCATTGATTATTATCCCAGGAACCCTGCTCGGCAAATTGGTTCAAAGGTATTTGCAAATGATTCCATTCGCCGCCCCACGCAGCAACCGTGTTATCGATTGTGTAGCGCATTCTCCAGGGATGATCAGCAGGATCGTCGGTTTTGGTGTCAAGAAAACGGATGTCGATTTTCGCGGACGGCTGCGCGCTGCGAACCCAAAAATCGATGGCATATCCCTGCTCTGCAAGTTTTGACATGTCTCGTATAGGAGCGAATTGAAATCCGATATTATTATATTGATCGGCACCCGCCCAGTGAATGCAGTACGGGCCACTGAGCGGACGATCCTGCGAATAGAAACTCAACGTTCCGTTTGAAATCCAACTCGATTCAAGAAAGCCGGGAGCTATAAAATCATCATAAATATTAAACCCTGTTGTGTCCGGCGTAAGAATGAATTCCTTTTGCGGCGGCGGCGTAAGTCCCAGCGCTTCGATGATCGGAATATTGACATCGTAATCAAACAGCCCGCTCGTGCCCGGTTTGTAAATGCCGAAACTGCCGGCAAATTCCCACATGGACCAGGCAATGCCGTTTTCTTCAAAGTAACCGACAACCGTTTGCAACCATCTTGCCCGGTCTTGTGTTGTGCTGTTGGGAATATGCGCGCCAAATTCTCCGCACCACAGAGGTACATTTCGATTCTGCATAAAATTAACGGCAATGTCAATTTGCGATTTCACCCACGCATCCGTGCCCTCAACAGGATACCTGTGATAAATGTCTTCTATCCACGTGCCTCGCAACGCGGCCGGTAAATCCGGCATACGCGCCGCATCGTAGGGAAAGGGCACGCCGGAAATGTTCAGAGGTGGATCGACCCAGCCCGCGCCCTGGTGCGTAAAAAGGAAAGGATTATAAAAATGAAATGTGTAGATGAGATTCGTATCGGCATAGGCGGGCATAAATTTCAGGTTGTTGTAGCCATTCCAGCCCGCCGGGCCGACGATGAGGGTATGCTTTTGATCCACTGTGCGAATGACATCGATAACCGTTTTCTGCATGTTGTTCCAGGTGGCGTCGGCAATACCGTGCGGTTCATTCAGAATTTCATAATAAATCAGATTCGAGCGATCTTTGTAGCGCTCGGCCATTTGCTTCCACACAGCGGTCAACTCGCCCAGGATGGCGGGACTGGTGTTAACGGCCGGATCGAAACTATGATTATCGAGAATAAGATGCAATTGCAGCTCTTCGGCCCAGTCGATAATCTGATCGAGGAAGAAAAAGAACAGCGGATCAATGGTATAATCCGGCGCCTCACCGGCCATGTTAAACAAATGCATGGGCAGACGGATATGGTCGCAGCCCATGTTTTTGATACGAATGAAATCTTTTTTCGTGAACCGGGTGAACTGGATTTGCTCGGCATTGGGTTTTTCCAGCCAGCCGGAAAGATTAAAGCCGCGGTTAAACGGAACTTTTGCAGCATTTCCCGTTGGCAGAGCGATAAAAAAAATGAAAACAAATATCATAAATTTCATACAGTGCTCCATTTTTTATAAAAACCCCCGCAACAGTTTACTCACACTCCATTCCCGGCAAAATCTTTGTTGCTTTCACCTTGCCGTCAACAATTCGCAGCACATAGGACGGCCAGATATTCAGGTTGTTGGCCAGAGTGTGACCGGCTTGCGGCGTTCCTTTTACAACGTAAAATCGCATGTGCATACCGGGGTTTTTGTCGTTCAATTCCTCGCGGAAAACCACATAACCTTCTTTTTCTTTCCATGTCGCGGCGAGGTGTTCCACGGAGCAGTCTTTAATGAGACTGTAACCGTTACCGAGATAGAGAAAACCGTTGGAAAGCGCCAGAATGGGATCGTGTTTCAGCCCCGTTGGGATTTCAACGATCTCTTGCTCACCACAGCCGGCCGAGTATTTTAAACCACTTTCTGCCGTATAAAAGGTAATTTCAACTGCACCATCTTTGGGCCGTTTGGCATGAATATCCAGACGATACAAGTTCTCGTCGATTTGCCGGATTTGTGCGGTATATTTTTTTGCGCGCACAGAACGAAAAATGGGCAACACACCGGGGGTTGTGTTCAGAGTTTTTACATGATCGACGACATTCACTGCACCGGTATGGGTGTCGACCACGACCGGCTGATTTTGTGACGGCAAGTGCTCCTTCAGCGCCGCAAATATTTTCCGCAGGATCGCCATGGTATTTGCGACCTCGTTGTCGGTGTACTGCACTTCAACCAGCCACGGTGACCAGCCGCTGGAATCGGAAACTTCGGCGAGCAAGACATGCTTCCAGGCTTGCTGCAGGAGTTTTTTCAAACCGGTCACGTCCATGCCTGCTTGTTCCGCATAAGCAATGAGCTTTTCCGCCAGCAGCACTTTCCCGCGTGCCTCATAGCAAACGGCCCTGGTGAGGCCGTCTTTTTCAACACCGCTGCGCTGTCTTCCCATCCACATATATGGGCCGCCGACCTGCATGTTCCACGTACCTTCCGGTACAAAGGGATAGTCGGGAATTTTATAATGGGGTGCTGACTTTACTTTGTTAATGAATTCACTGATTGTTAAAAAAGTATAGCCTTTGTCGGCCAGTTCCTTGTAATGGTCGGCATTCTTTTTTTCCTGTTCGGGAACACGGTAAAAATCGCTGTTATAGTCCAGCGAGTTGAATACCTCGCCGTCATCAAAAAAAGCCCAGTCCCAGTCAAAGTCCTGAAGCTGCTTTTTCCCGCCGCCGATGAGCCCCAGAATGGTATCATTTCCATAGTGAACTTTTACCAGGGGAAGCGTTGCGCCACGATAATAGCCGTTCGGTGTGGCACTGGTGACAACGACGTCATATTTTCCTTTGAGCGCCGAGGCCAGTCCCGGCGACCATTGTAGTTCCTGGCCGAAAAAGACACGGGATCGTTTGAGGTTGTTTTTTGCCAGCACCTGGTCGGAAATTTCCACGGATCGCTGCAAGTCCAGCGCCGGATAGGCAATGAAAAATTCATCCGAATAATGAGCTACAACCAGCTCGATCTGGCCGCGGTTCACCAGCTTTCTCAGCAGCGCCAGCACCTTGGGATGTTCTTCCGCCAGTTCTTCAATTGCCCAGCCCTGGATTTCGATGTCCGATTTGTACTTGGGATGCTGCTCGAAAAATTGCAGCGCCGGGTAAAGCGATTCGCGAATGATCCGTGTTTCGATTTTATGATCTCCTGCGACATATTGCAGGTTGAAATGAAAAAGTCCAAGGGCGTATTTGGGTTTTGCCAACAGGCCGGATTGAAGCAAAAACAAAACAGACAGACCGATGATAAAAATAATACGGCGTTTCATTTTATTAATCTCCTTTGTAAAGTTGGTACAGTTATTCTCGAACAAGATATGTAAAAAAATGATTCTTTTCAACAAGGCAAATTTATGGTTGATGGTTGATGGTTGATGGTTGAAGATTTTGTAGCTCGTTCCGCCGCTCGGCGGCGGAATGCCTGTCTGACGCTCTGCGTCAAATACCGGTACTGGACGCAGAGCGTCCGGTAAACATACCGCCGGAGACCGGCGGCACGAGATGGAGAGATGGAAAATCGTTGCCCTCCGTCCCAAGCTCCTCAGACTGTGTGAAAACGAGGAGTGCGGCGCCTTTATGTGCCGCAATGCAGCCCATAAAGGGGCTGCACTCCTGGAATTTAATCGTTTTCACACAGTCTGATAAGTTTGGGAACGAGCAAGTTTGGGAACGAGCAGAAAAACAGATGCTTGGTGTTTTCAGCATAATGAATGATTTGTGCGGGCATTTTTTGCAGGTGCGAATATTTCTGCTTCTTATAGTAAGTGATGAATTACTGTAGAAAACAAATAAACTTGACAAGTTGCCAGTATAACCGTAAATTGTTATAACATTTTACGATTATACTCACAAATTGTTGCAATGGAAATAATATGATTCCAAGAAAATTACTAAACCCAATCTTTGAGCGTCTGGGCAATGGGAAGGCGCTGATTATTCTAGGCCCGAGACAAAGTGGAAAGACCACTCTGTTGAATATGATTGCTCGTGAGGCATCCGTCCCTTTTTTACTTTTAGATTGCGACGAGCCGGATATTAGAAAATTGCTTGAGACGCCGACCTCGACTGCTTTGAAAAATCTAATTGGCAAAAACAAACTGGTAATGATTGATGAGGCGCAGCGCATTAAAAATATCGGACTGACGTTAAAGCTGATAATCGACAAAATAAAGTGGGTTAAACTGGTCGTAACCGGTTCCTCTGCCCTGGAACTTGCAGATGAAATCAATGAGCCATTGACCGGTAGAAAGATCGAATACTTTCTGTTGCCAATATCGGTAGAAGAAATGCTGGACTACCACGGGGGGTTGGAAGAAAAAAGGCTTTTATCAACCCGCTTGATTTATGGGATGTACCCTGAAATTTTAAATAACCCGGGAAATGAAAATGAAATATTAAGAAATGATATCGGCGCATTATGGGAAAATTTCCTGGTGAGTGAAAAACGTAAATATAATAGTAACCATCAAATCCATGCAAACACTTATTTTTGGCGCACCCGGCAACAACAGGAAATCGACTATATCGAAGAACGTGACGGTAAACTTTGCGCTTGTGAATTCAAGTGGAACGTTAAAAAAAATAGCGAGATATCCAAAAACATTTATCCAGGCATATCCGCAACATGAGATGAGTACGATTACGCCGGAGAATTATTTGGATTTTTTATCTTAACCTTTCCTCGCGCCACTCGACGGCGGAACGCCGGAGTAACGCGCTGCTGCACGCACCGGTACAGGACGCAGAACGTCCGGCACGAGATGGAAAAACAAAAAATGACATTTAATACTCTTGCCTTCACCGAGCCGTTTATTGCAGAAAAGCCATCTTTTTCACAATATTCGTTTGATGATAACGGATCTGATAGTAATACACCCCGCTGGAAACCGCACTGTCATTTTCATCCCGGCCATGCCAGTTGATTTGATAAAACCCGGCCGGCTGAAATTGGTCGACAAGCGTTTTGATTTTTTGTCCCATCAAATTGTAAACGGCAATCTGCACCCGACCGGCCTGGGGCAGGTCGAATTCAATTTCGGTCTCGCCATTGAAAGGATTGGGGAAATTTTGCGAAATGCGGAAAACCCGGGGAAGATTTAATCCCGGATCGGACTCTATGGAAGTAACCTGACTGGAAACCAGCACGTGAGAAAATTGTGCATTTAAAAGCGTTGTACCAAATCCCCCGGCGGCCGCCAGTCCCACTAGAAGCGTTGAATCCATTTGAGAGGTGATTTGTTTAAGCGGTTCTCCCCAGTGCGTCCCGTCGGAAGAGTAATAGGTGGAGAACAAATTGCCCTGCCGGACAAGCTTTAACCATAACGGCGTCTGCGTGCTGATGGAATGATGGCCTACCGAACTTGCAAGGGCTGTGCCCGCTTTTCGCCATTTGCTGTAAACGCCATACCTCGGAGAAACAATCAAAGCGGCAAAACTTGAGGCCGTAGAATCCGAGCGCCGCATCATAATTCCGGCAAAAGCGCCGACGCCGAGATCATCCACACTTTCCAGTTTAGCTGTAATGCTGCCGTCGCCGGACAACTTTTGAAAGACGAAATGGAACGTATCTTCCGTCATCCCTAAACCGAGTCCCCCGGCTTTCAAATAGAACGATCCGTTATCGTAAATTGAATAACCTTCGGGAACGGCGTTGCCGACACCGGTTTCCTGCCAGGGAGCAGGCAAAATGTCTGGGGTTGAAATATCCAGGTCGTCGATGAAGGCACTAAAATCTTGTGCGCCTGTCTCA
>JAADGR010000416.1 GCA_013152225.1 Calditrichota bacterium | reverse complement strand
AGCGGCCTGCCCGTTCAGTGGAATTAAAGGCTATTCCATATTACGCCTGGGCGAATCGCGGCCCGTCAAAAATGGAGGTGTGGGTTCCGTGTGTGAAGGAGTAAGTGTTTGTTTTAACTCTTGTTCCCGCGTTTTACGTGGGAATGGATTTCTGGACACTCTGCGTCCAGTTTACTGACATAAACTATATATTCTCATCTCTCAATCGACGCAGAGCGTCGAAACAAGCATTCCCACGCAGGAGCGTGGGAATGAGAATTTAAATAAAACCTAAATTTTCTTTGCCTCTTTGGCTGCAAGTCCACAGCATCTTATTTTTTTATACACCCCCAACGGCTCCTGTAATCGGTTACATTGAGATGCATATAGGTTCTTAAATCAATAGAAATTAACGGCGTTTTTGCTGAGCAAAACAAGCAATTATAAATATAAAAAAAATTACTTTCCTGAAGCTCTTTCCACAACCAGGTAAATCGTTGCCACCTGGGCTGTCACTGCAATCAGGTCTTTGGCAAGCTGCCAGTAATCGCGTTCCGGCTTTTCAGGAATAAAAATCGCATCGCCAACGTCGATGGGCGTGCTGTCCTTCGCTTTAACCCATTCGCCTGTTTTTGCCTTGATGACACGGATTTTGCTTTTTCGCGCATTCCAGTTATATCCCCCGGCTTCGTTGACATAATATCTCAAAGGTTTGTTCGCATCAAACGGAAACAAGCCCGGGTTAACCACCTGCCCGCTCACTTTGACAGTCATCTCTTTGGCCGGAATGACGATCAGATCATTGTCGCGAAGAATGACATCCTGGCTTTTGTCGCCTTTTTCAAACAGGGCAACAAAGTTAACACCCATGCCGCCGACGCGTTCACGGGATTTTGTTTTGAAATATTCGCGTTCCATTTCCGTCATGTCGGCAACATCCATTTCTTTCAGGCGTTCGAACTCCGGGTCTTGTACGTCCTCGCGCGCGCGACGAACAACAAAAGCGTTTTTCAAAGAGGCATCTTTAGTGAACCCTCCGGCTCTTTCGATGACAGTGGACAATGTTTTCTTTTCATTTTCCAGGGCATAATAGCCGGGATATTTGATCTCACCGGAGATTTCCACATCTATTTTGTTGTGGTACCTGGGGATGGCGCGAATGAACAATCGATCATCCGGCAGCAAAGGAGTATTCAGAATGTCCCTTGTTTTTTCGGGATTGGCCGGATCGAGATGAAGAATGGTTCTGCGCACCGAATGGAAATCGCTGTTAAAACGAACCAGTTCAATTTGGCTGGAATCGGCATCGACTGTAAACCCACTCCCCATTGCCAGCAAGTCTTTCACACGGTCACCGGGAACAAATTCAAAATCATCCGGTGCTTTTACAGCGCCATAAATTGCAACTCTGCCGACATCGATTTGTTCGGTGGGAACAAAAATGACATCACCATCCTGCAAATATGGATTAGCATCAAGATCACCGGTTAACTCGTATTTTTGAATATCAGCTTTGACTGTCTGTCCGTTGCGGCGTTTTACAATGATATTTCGTTTTGAAGCGGCTTCGTTCTTCAGAACAGCATTTTCATTAACGTCTTGTGTTTTGACAATCACATCCTCACGTGCCGGAGTCGTTACATTGACTTGTTCTGTTTTTTTGATAACGCGAATAGGCTTTTTAAAACTACCCGCAAGTTCGATAGCCTCGGAGACGCGGTTCATTGCGCTTACCGTGACCAGGCCGGGTTTATAGACAGCTCCACTAACCGTAACCCGAAAAGAGCGCAGTTGGACAAGAAAAATATTGATGTCCTTGCTGACATATTTGTTTCTCAGAGCCTCTTTCATTTTCTGTTTGGCTTCAGTTAAGCTCAGGCTGGATATGTCGACATTGCCGACCGAAGGAATGTATGCACTTCCTTCCGGTGAGACCGTGACCTGATTGGTAAATTCCGCTTGTTCGCCGACAACTATTTGCAGAACATCCCCGGGGCCAAGGATGTACTGATCGGGATTAACAATATGCTCGAGGGGTGCCGACACAAGTGAAACCTGAGCCTTGGGCTTTTTCATCAACAAATCCATAGCACCCAACTCGTTCATTTTTGAAGATAAATCCTGGGAACTCCCGGTTCTGAAAATAAATAAAGCTAATAAAAATACAACGATGCCTTTATGCATTCATGTCCTCCAAAATCTATTGTTTTGCAAGTGTTTCTAAAATTCTTTCCGAAGCATGACCATCCCACAACGGCGGGATTTTTGAATCCTTAAAATAGCCGTTCATCGCATCTTCAAAACCTTTGAGAATAGCTTTCCTATCCATGCCCACCAAGCGATTTGTGCCGATCTCTGCTGTAACCGGCCTTTCGGTGTTTTTCCGCAAAGTGAGGCAGGGAACGCGCAGGTAGGTTGTTTCTTCCTGAATGCCTCCGGAATCTGTTAACAGTAATTTCGATTCGCTCATTAGATGTAAAAATGGAAGGTAACCCAAAGGCTCCACCAATCGCAAATTTTTCATGTTCGCAACTTTTTTTGCCAGTCCGAATTCATCGATGCGTTTTTTTGTGCGCGGGTGAATGGGAAAAATGATCGGCAATTCTTTCTCTATCACTTCAAGAGTAGTTAAAATATTCTCAAGGTTGTTTTTATCATCCACATTTGAGGGACGATGAAGCGTCATAAGAGTGTAACGTTTCGGCATGATCTCCAGTTCCTGCAAAATCTGCGATTCTTTTGCCTTTTGCAAATGTTCCACCAAAGAGTCGATCATGACATTGCCGACGAACCGGACTTTATCGTCCGGGATGCCCTCTTTTTTCAAATTTTCCAGCCCGCTTTGCTCCGTAACAAAAAGCAAGTCGGAGATTGAATCGGTCAGAACGCGGTTGATCTCTTCCGGCATGGCGCGGTCGAAGCTGCGAAGACCGGCTTCAACATGTGCGATTGGAATGTGCAGTTTTGCAGCCGCCAGGGATGCCGCCAGGGTAGAGTTGACGTCGCCGACAACGAGAATCCAGTTCGGTTTTTCATCCAGCAGGATTTTTTCCATCGCAATCATCACCGAAGCCGTTTGTACGGCATGCGAGCCGGAGCCGACGCCGAGGTACATATCCGGTTCCGGCATCCCCAGTTCGACAAAAAATGTTTGTGACATCTTTTTGTCATAATGCTGGCCCGTATGAACGAGAAGCGGTGCAAAGGTTTCGGACGCCTGCATGCGACGATGAATAGGAGCGATTTTCATGAAATTCGGTCTGGCGCCGACAATGTTTGCGATTTTAAGCATAAATTAAAACCTCGTTCCCGATCCCAGTTTTGTGATTTTCTCGCGATTTGTTTTGACATTCTTTGTCAGGTTGCGCGTATCGACGACGGCCTTGGCGTTTTCGACAATAAAGTCCGCATCGTAAGCGGAATGATCCGCCGTGATGACAACAACATCTGCATCCGACAACTGCTTTGCAGAAAGTTCGACAGATTGCAATTGATCGCCGTTGAATCGAATTTGCGGAACGTATGGATCATTGTAAAAAATATGTTCGGCGCCGCGCTGGCGTAAAAACTCCATAATTTTCAAGGCCGGAGATTCGCGCATGTCGTCGATGTCTTTTTTAAATGCCACACCGAGGATGAGGATTTTTGCCTTGTGAAAGGGAACGCCCACGTTGCCCAGGGCCCGACGGATAAGACCTAAAACATAAAAAGGCATGTTTTCATTTGTTTCCGCAGCCAGCTCGATGAACTGGGTGTGAAAATCAAATTCCCGTGCTTTCCAGGAAAGATAATAAGGATCGATGAGAATACAGTGACCGCCGATTCCGGGTCCCGGGTAGAAAGGCATGTAACCGAATGGCTTTGTTGCCGCGGCATCCACGACTTCCCAAATATCGATACCGCCCATGCGGTCGCAAAGGCGTGCCATTTCATTCGCCAAAGCAATGTTGACGCTGCGAAAAATATTTTCCAGTAATTTTTCCATTTCAGCAACTTTGGGTGAAGAAACCGGTACAACCTTTGTAATAATTTGCTGGTTTACAGCACAAGCCAGTTCCGTGCATTTTTTCGTTACCCCACCTACGACGACGGGAGTGTTTTCGGTTGTGAACTTTTTATTGCCCGGATCAATTCTTTCCGGTGAAAAGGCGAGGTAAAAATCCGTCCCGACCTTCAACCCCGTCTTTTCTAAAATGGGTTGCACAATACCTTCGGTCGTATCGGGAAAAGTGGTGCTTTTGAGAATGATCAAATGATCTTTGCGCAGGCCTGCCGCAATGCCTTCGGTGGCGGCAACTATAAATGAAACATCGGGTTCTTTGTTTTTAGTGAAAGGTGTGGGCACGCAAATATAAATGGCATCCAGTTCCGGAACATCTTTGTAGGATGTTGTTGCTGTAAAAAATCCTTTATCCA
>JAADGR010000452.1 GCA_013152225.1 Calditrichota bacterium | reverse complement strand
GAATCGGGATAGGGCAAAAACTTTGTTTCGGAAAATCATTGAAAATTTTTCCGATAAAAAATTGCAGCTCTCGGCGATGAATGGAATTCTTGCGGACAGTCTGGATGAGGAATTAATCTCGCTCATGAAAAAAGCCGGATTTGACTGGCTCAATATTCCGCTGGTGAGCGGATCCGATGAAGTGCAACGCAAAATCGGCAGGCGCCAGAACCGCGAACATTTTGTGCAAGTCATCAAATGGGCGCGAAAATATGATTTGAAAATTGTGGCGTATTTAATTTTGGGTTTGCCTGAAGATACGCTCGACCAGATACTCGATGACATCATTTTCCTCGCGCAAATGCCGGTGCTCATCGGTCCCAGCGTTTTTTATCCGCCGCCGGAAGCAGAAACTTTTGAAAATTGCGTGAGACAGAACTACATTTCGGGAAAAGATTTTTCCCTTTATCGCTCCACTGCTTATTCCGTGGAAACAGAAAATTTCACCCGAAAAGACCTGGTCACTTTATTTCGATTGGTGCGGCTGATTAATTATTGGAAAGGCGCGATTGATCAGAATCCAGCGAAAGATTTTGCTCCCAAAAGCGAACTCATTTTTAAGACAGAAAATGATTTTATGCTCGAAAGCACGGAAAAGCTCTCTCCCCTGCAAATAGCTGAAATTATCACAGCGAATTTGATTGAGAGAAAGATATTTCTTGGCGTGAGAAAATTGAAATTCAGGACGGAGAAATTTGCTTATCAGTTTTTTCTGTACGTAATTTCCGATGATGTCCTGGGTTCATTTATGAGGAAGATCAAGGGAATTGAAATTTCCGGTGTGATCAAGGGCAAGATGGTTCTGACCAAGTCGCCGGGGCTGTATCAAAAGCCCTAAAATAGACGTTTTGGGGGACGTAAGTTCAATATTTTATTTCAAAAAATCAACTTTTGATACAGCCCCTTTTCAAATAAATCTGTGGCTCCAAAAAACTTTCCTGGTGTACCTCACTGCATTGCCTCATAGTGTGAATTTGGCATTTACCAATGAAATTGCTTGAATTCTAATGAATGAATAATTGTGAAAAACTTGTTGAATATTTTTCCCCGGTTTTTTATAAATAATGCTTGAACTTCTTACAATTCATTTAATAAAAGTTGGTTTGCTGAATTTAAAATTGATGAAATTATTTGTTTTTTTAAGCAACCCCGAATCATAAATAAAAACCTGACCTTCGGAATTTTAGCTTGACTTTTCATGTAAATATTGTTTATATTTCTAACATCCCCTTTATTAATCCAACAAATGGATTTATAAAATGAGAAAGTACCAAAAAAAATATTTTTTCTTTCTCTTTATTTCCATTGTTCTTCTTAATCTTCTCTATTCTCAAGAGCAGGACATCAAATTTAAACATATTACAACAGCACAAGGCTTATCGTCGAACATTGTTTACGATCTTATTCAGGACAGTCGCGGTTTTATGTGGTTTGCCACGCAGGATGGATTGAATCGATTTGATGGTAGTAATTTTAAAATTTTCAAATATAACCCACTGGATGCGAATTCAATAGCTGTGAATTGGTGCCAGTCTTTATACGAAGATAAATTTGGCAAGTTATGGATTGGGACGCTTTATGGGGGATTAAATTTATACGATCCTAATACAGAAAAATTTGTCGCTTTTAAGCACGATCCGGGTAATCCGTATAGTATCAGCAATGATGTTGTGCTGTCCATTTGTGAAGATGATTCCGGCAACTTATGGCTCGGGACCTGGGACGGATTAAATAAGCTCGTCCGTAATAATGTAATAAACCCTGATCCTGAAAAAACACAATTCATTCGATATAAAAAAAACATCGCTGATCCAAACAGCCTAAGCGACAATCGCATATGGGAGTTGTTCAGCGATACATTCGGGATAATCTGGATTGGAACAGAGAATGGCGGGCTCAATAGATTCGATCCAAAAACTGGAATTTTCAAGCGTTACCAACATGATCCAAATAATCCAAATAGTCTCAGTCATAATAAGATCACTGTCATTTATGAAGACCCTAACAGAAAGGGACGTATTTTCTGGATCGGGGTACAGGGCGGCGGTTTGAATAAATTTGATAGTCAAAAAGAATTTTTTTTTCCTGAAAGTAGTGAGCCCGCTAAATCAGCAGTATCAGACTCGCCCTGGGTTTTGTCGATACTCCGAGATAAAAATGGCGTGTTGTGGGTCGGCACATGGGAGGGATTGAGGAAATACACCAATTCTAATAAGGAAAAATTTCCCCGCACATTTAATTTATATCGAAAAAATCTATCGAATCCAAACAATCTCCGATCAAACTATATAAAAACATTATATGAAGATCGAACCGGTATTCTATGGATTGGCACAATCGGAGGTGGAGTTAGCCGGATCAGTTCCTCAAAAAAAAATTTTCGCAATCATTTAAGTATATTTCCAGGGTATAAAAGTTTACCAGGTATTATTTCAATTTATGAAGATGACAACAAAACATGCTGGCTGGGAACGGGCACGGGGTTGTACAGACTGGATCGAAGGAAAAAAACGATCACGCGCTATGGACATAATCCGAATGATGCGAATTCTTTGAGTAGCAATGAAATATATTCAATTTACGAGGAAGCTGATTGTGAGGATAAAACTCTTTGGGTGCTTTGCCGAGACGGCGGACTGGATAAATTAGTGCTGAAAAAAGATCCGGATACAGGAGTAACAGTTCGCCGTATTCTGCCCAATCCTCTGGACTCAGTCAGTACGGCTTGTAAATTGGGTTTATCGCTATTAAGAGATAAAAAAGGAAAATTCTGGATCGGCGCCAATGAGGGACTGTTTCAACTCGATCAGGCAAGCGGCAAAGTAACTCAATATTTAGCCGATCATCAGGAACCCAATAGTTTAATTCGCGATCGGGTGGATAAAATTTATCAATCACCTTATGATGATGAAAACATCCTCTGGCTGGGCACTTCAAACGGATTATACAGAATCGACCCTGAAAACAATGGTCTTGTTCACTATGCACCCGATGCTGCGACAGAGAATAGTCTGAGCGATTTTCGCGTTATCTCATTGCTGGCAGATGGACCAACTCATGGAAAAATACTGTGGGTAGGGACCTGGAGCGGGGGACTTAATAAGCTGGATATTGAAAAGGGAACGTTCCGACATTTCATGGAGACAGACGGTTTATCGTCGAATACAATTTACAGCATGCTTCAAGATGACAAAGGCTGTCTTTGGCTTGGCACAAAAAACGGTTTAACCAAATTCGATCCGCAGACTGAGACATTTAATACATTTGTTCTGGAAGATGGTGTCCATTTTACAAATTTTTATCAGGGAGCTGCGTTTAAAAATAATAAAACCGGAGAATTTCTTTTTGGTGGATCTGGGATCGTTGCTTTTTTCCCAGACAGCATAAAAGGCTATGTAAATTTTCCCCCTATTGTACTGTCAGATTTCAAAGTTTTCAATAAGCCCTTTAAATTGGATACATCGATCACGACGATTAAGGAAATAAGGCTCTCATATAAACAGAATTTCTTCTCAATTGGATTTGCTGCCCTTGAATATTCCCAACCCCAAAAGCATCAATACACCTATATGCTCGAAGGTATTGATAAAGATTGGGTCTATTGCGGAAATAGAAAATTTGCCAGTTACACTAATATCCGCAGCGGCAATTATACTTTTCGAGTGAGATGTACCAATACAGCCGGAGTTTGGAATGGCGACGGAGTTTCTGTAAAAATTCTCATTTCGCCCCCCATATGGGAGACAAACTGGTTTCGTTTCTTAATCGTGATTGGTCTTTGTGGACTCTTTATTTTGTTTTATTATATTCGTGTATCCAGATTGAGAAAAGAGAAAGATGCTCAGCAAGCTTTCTCTAAACAACTCATTGAGACTCAAGAGAAAGAACGAAAACGAATAGCCGGCGGCTTACATGACAGTCTGGGAC
>JAADGR010000266.1 GCA_013152225.1 Calditrichota bacterium | reverse complement strand
TATTTTTGGAAAAACCAATGACCGTAACGCCCAACAAAACAGGATTGTCCGATGCTTTTCGCGCAAACAGGGGAAAGATATATTCAATGATTGTATTATTTTCCCGCACAAAGGTTTTCCCCAATCCGCGAAAAAGAAGACTGTCACTTTTCGTTACTTTTGCGTTAATGCGATCCAACTCGGTGTGAGCAATGATAATGCCGTTTCGATCGATGACGCCGGCATAAGCCAGTCCCTTAATTTTTTCACTCAAAAGTGCCAAAATTGCTTCGCGGATATGTCCGACGTGGCCTGACCGGCTGTTTTCATCTGCTTCGGGATTGTTATATAAAGACAAATCCTCTTTGATTTCTTGCGAAACATGCAGCAGGGTTATTTTGCATGTTTCTGTCAAGCGATCATTGAGGAGCATTTTTCCCCTTTGCACCAGAATGAAACTGAAAATAGATGTAAGCACGATAAAAAGTAAACCGATAACAATGACCAGCTTTACGCGAATCGGTAGTGCTCCGAAGCGCCATTTTACAAGGCTGCGAAATTCACCCAGTCCCTTAAAAAAATGTAAAACCTTGCTGGTCATATTTTCTGGCATGATTAGGCTATGAGATTTTTTTGCATAAAAAATTTTCGAGTATTACATCAGGTCTAGTCGACAACTATAATTTCTTCCACCTTGATTTTGTCGGAATTTGGTGCTGTTGCATTTTGTGTGTCGATTGCGGATTTTTTAAAAACAAAAAAAAGGTAGACCAGAAAGATAAGCAAAAAGACTATTCGTAAAAGCGATCCTTTTTGTGTATATCTGCTTGAGCGAAAGCTTTTGAATTCTATACGTTTTGTTTTGTCATTTTCCTGTTTGTAAAACCGATAATTATACTCGAATTTTCTTGGTTTTGCAATTTTGAAAAACATGATAGATCACCCATAAACCTTTCAATAAAGGGCATTATTTTTCAAATGAACTTAAATATAACATCTTTTTCCCAAAATTACAAGTGTTTATCGTCTGACAAAATTAGCGAGCCTTTCGCACACCGTGTCTTGAATGCGGTTAACAACGCGGTGGGAGACTTTATAATTATTGATCAAAATTGAAAACACAAATTTTTCGCCATCTCTGCTTGTTACATAACCGGATAACGCCTTGACGAAATCCAATGTTCCCGTTTTTGCGTGCACATTTCCCGCTGCAGCGGTACCAAGCATTCGCTGCGCCAGAGTTCCATCCACTCCGGCAACAGGTAGCGAGTCGTAAAATATTTTTGCAAAAGGATGGCGGGACATAAAAGTCAGCAGTGTGACCACACTCATCGGCGTGATAAAATCTTTGCGCGAGAGCCCGGATCCATCCTCCATGGAAATCTGCGTTGTGTCAATACCCATGCCGGTTAATATTTGGCAGACTGTTTTAGTCCCGGCAGCCGCATTGCCGACGCCGGTGCTTTCTTTGCCCAGTGTTCTAAGCAAAAGTTCCGCGTAAAGATTTTTACTTTCTTTAAGCGTAATCGTAATAATTTCCCGGAGCGGCGGGGAATTGTATTGAGCGACTCTCCTGGCTGTTTCCCGGGAATAATTGAAATCATGCAAATCGTCGATGTCTGCTGCTTCGCCATCGACTGCTATTCCACGACGTTCCAGTATCTCTTTAAAAACATGAGCAGAATATAGCGTCGGGTTTTCAACGGTAACAGTCTCCTGAACTTCTTTCTGGTCAGGAGCAATGGTTCCGCTGCAAATTATTCTATTTTCCTTACGGATTCGATGCACGTTGATCTTTGTTTTTTCTCCCGGTATTGTTATCAGCTTGTTTTCGATCTGCACATAATCAGTGGAAGGGATTATGGAAATTCCGGCTAAAACTCCGGCGGAATCTCCCGGAGTGATCAAAAGGTTGAGGCAGTTATCGTTGAATGAAAGCGCGGAAATTTGTGCTGCGTACCAGTCAGACTGATAATCCCAGGCCCAGCCTGCGCCCAAAGGTTCGTCATCGAAATAGTTGTCGTCGCCGATAATCCTGCCGAAAATTTTTTTCACGCCTCTTTTTTTCAGACTGTCGCAAAAGTTTTCAAATACTGTGATGCTGTTTCCTTTATGAAACACGGCGCTGATTGAAGGATCGCCCGTACCGGATAAAATGAGATCGCCATTCAAAACCCCGTTTTGCTCCAAATTCCCGTTCATATAAAGATTAGTATGGAATTGATACTGCGGGCCTAATTTCAGCAAAGCGGCGGCTGTAGTGAAAAGCTTCAGGTTTGATCCCGGCACAAGCGCTTTCCTTGCATTCCGAAAGTAAACGATTTCACCCGTTGCTAATGATTTTATTGCAACGCCGCACTGCGCAGTGGCGATAGACGGGTCAGAGAAAATGAGGTCCAGTTCTTTTTGTAAACGTGAAATAGAATCCGATTTTGAAAACAAATGCGGATTGTGCGAGCAGCCTGTGAAAAGAATAGCGAGAATAAAAAGTTTGAGCAATTTGGAAAGGAGATTTTTCCTCATTCTGAGTTCTGTTTTGTTTAAAGTGCAGGAAGAATTGGATATTCATTTGAAAAGAAAAATATTAAATTCTTGAAAAAGAAGCAAGTTTTTTAAACTGAATTAAATCATGCAGGCAGAGATCGTCGCTAGGAGATGAAAAGGAATCATGATTTCCGCCTTGTTTTAGAGTTGCTTTTGAATCGCGAATTTTCTACTTTCTTTCTTTTCCGTAAAATATCCGGCAGACGCTCTGCATCATGTACCGCCACTGGACGCAGAGCGTCCGACGAAACATGCCGCCGGAGACAGACTGTGTGAAAACGGTGAAAACCATGTCATTGCGAGGAGTGCCGCCTTAGCGGCGCGACGAAGCAATCCCTTGAATAGCAGCAGGTTATGAGATTGCTTCGCTTCGCTCGCAATGACAAAAAGTGTAAGAAACAATGGTTTTCACACAGTCTGAGACCGTCGGCACGAGATGAATGAATCTGGAAAATGTTTAAAAAATACCGACAGGAGTTTTCATTGTCTGACATTGATAAAAAGTTATCGCGACTGGTTGAAATCATGTCCATTTTATTGAGCGAGGAAGGATGCCCGTGGGATCGTAAACAAACGCACAAATCTCTGCGTCAGCATCTTTTGGAAGAGGCTTATGAGGTGATTGAAGTCATTGATGAGGAAAGATACGACGACTTGCCCGGCGAATTGGGTGATCTGCTGTTGCAAGTTGTTTTTCACGCGCAAATGGCGGCCGAAAAAAAACTCTTTGATATGGATGATGTTCTAAAAGCCATTAACACAAAGTTGATACGCCGGCATCCTCACGTTTTCGAACAGGTACAAAAGATTACTGCCGAAGAACAAATCGTAATGTGGGAACAAACCAAATTAAAAAACGAGGGCAAGGAATCTGCTGTGGACGGTGTCCCGCGCGAACTTCCTGCACTGCTGCGGGCATATCGCATGCAAAACAAGGCGGCAACCGTTGGTTTTGACTGGCCGGAGATTGAACCGGTGTGGGACAAGGTGCATGAAGAAATGGAGGAGCTAAAAGAAGCGGTTGCAAGCCATCGACAAGAAAATATTAAGGAAGAACTGGGCGATCTTTTGTTTTCCATCGTTAATTTGTCACGGTTTCTTAAAGTGAATCCTGAGGATGCCCTGCGCGAGACCATTGCCAAGTTTGAAAAACGGTTTAAAAAAGTTGAACAGGAATTTAAAGATCGAAATATAGATATGATGGATGTCTCTCTGGAGGAAATGGATAAAGTTTGGGATAAAGTGAAGGCGCGGGAAAGGAAAAAGATGGGTAACGGTGCTATAACGAAAACAGGTGTAAATTGAATGGCTTCTCTTGGGTGCAAAAACTTATTACCCATCTTTATTTTTTTTGTAAGAAAAGCTATAGTGCATCAAAATGCGGTTTGAGAAAATTCCATGATTCCATCAAATCCTGGGACAGCACTTTAGTGTGGCCAATGAC